>NZLB01000105.1 GCA_002694075.1 Nisaea sp. | reverse complement strand
CGCCGCCGAAACCGAACTCGACATCGTTTGGCGGCGAGAAATGAGTTCCGACGCCTACCGGGCCACCTGGCTCAAGGGCCGCACCGCCGATGGGCACGCCTTGCGCGCCATCGGGTTTGTTGTGCGGCGCGAGCACCAACGCTATGCCGGTACCGTCCCCGAGGCGCGGATGGTTTCTGCGATCGCCGGCGCCCGCGGCTTTCTGGGCAGTTGCGCGGACTACTTGATCAACACCGTCGACCATCTGGACGAGATGGCGACACCGGACCGGCGCATGGCCCGATTACGCGATAAAGTGGTTGAGCATTTGGCCACAACGCCTCAAAATTGAAGATCTTCCCGTTTTGCGAGGGCGCCGCCAATGGCCCTAGACGTGGATCGCGCGCGCGCCGAGACCCGCGGCCTTGAGAATCAGGTTCACCTGAACAACGCCGGGGCCGCGCTGATGCCGGCGCCGGTGGCCGACCGCTTGCGCGCCTTTTTGACGGCCGAGGAAAGGTTCGGCGGCTATGAAACGGCGGCTGCCGAACAGGCCGCCCTGGAGAATTTTTATACCGCCGGCGCGCGCTTGCTCAACGCCCGTCCGGATGAAATCGCCTTTGTTGAAAACGCCACGCGGGCTTGGGACATGGCGTTCTATGCGCTGCCCCTCGGACCGGGCGATCGCGTTTTGACCAGCCACGCCGAATATGGCTCGAACATGATCGCCTATTTGCACCGCGCCAGGCAAACCGGCGCCGAAGTGGCGGTGATCCCGGCCGACGACACCGGAACCTTGGACCTGGACGCCTTGACCGGGATGATCGACGACCGGGTCAAACTCATCTCGATCAGCCATGTGCCGACCGGTGGTGGCTTGGTCAATCCGGCCGCCGAGGTCGGCGCCATCGCCCGCGCCCATGGCATTCCCTATCTGTTGGACGCCTGCCAATCGGCCGGGCAAATGCCGCTCGACGTGGCCGCCATTGGCTGTGATTTTCTGTCGGCGACGGGCCGCAAGTACCTTCGCGGGCCGCGCGGCACGGGCCTGCTTTACGTGGCCCGGCGGTGGATCGAACGGCTGGACCCGCCGCTGCTCGACCAGCACGCCGCCGAGCTCATCTCCGCGACCGAATATGTGGTCCGTGACGACGCCCGGCGGTTCGAGAATTGGGAGTGTTTTTTTGCCGGCAAGGCGGCCCTCGGCCTGGCCATCGATTACGCGATGGACTGGGACCTTTCGGCGATTTGGCAACGGGTACGCCACCTCGCCGACCGGCTGCGCGCCGGGCTGGCCGACCTGCCGCACGTCACGGTGACCGACCGGGGCCGCGAGCATTGCGGCCTGGTCACCTTTACCCACAGCCGACAATCGGCCGACGCCATTAAGGCCGCCGCCGCCCAGGCCGGCTTCAACGTCTCGGTGTCGAGCGGTTCCGGCTCGCTTATCGATTTCCGCGCCCGCGGGCTGTCGGCGGTGACGCGAGCCAGCGTGCATTACTACAACACCGACGACGAGGTCGACCGCTTCACCGCCTTTATCGGCCGAATACCAAGCTGAGGTTATTGGCCGGCATGGTCAGCGTGGCGCGCGGCCGCCAACCGGCGGTTTCCGCCACCGCCACCACCGCGTCGACATCACGCAGGCCCCATGCCGGGTCTTGCCCCCGTAGCGTCGCGTCGAAGGCGCGGTTGCCGGCGCTGATAAAATCATCACCGCGGCGAAACGGTCCATAAACGAACACCACGCCGGTGGCCGGCAAGATCGCGGCGGCCTGGCTGAACAGCGCGCCGGTCACCGACCAGGGCGAAATATGCAGGAGATTGATCGCCACCACCGCCGCCAGATCGGACAGGTCTTGGACCGGCCAATTCGCCGCCAGACAATCGAGATGACGGGCCGGCAACGGCCCCGGCGAGTCCGCCTCGGCGCGCCACGCCTCGATTGAGCGGAGCGCCGCCGGGTCGGTGTCGGTCGGCTGCCAGCGAAGCGGGGCCAAAGCGGCGGCGAAGTGACACGCGTGCTCACCGCTGCCGCTGGCCACCTCCAATACCGTGCCACCGGCCGGCAAATGGCCACGCAACGCCGCCAAAATCGCCGCCCGATTGCGCACGGTCGCTGGCGCGTGGCGTTTATCACCGGCTTGCGGTGGCGCGGGTTTGCTATACATCAGGCTCTCATAGCGTTGACCATCGGCCGCCGGCAAGCACTGTCTGACGCGGTTGCGGAGACCAGGAGCCCCGTCATGATCGAACAAATTAAGAATTTCCTGCGCCTGGCGCCGAAAACCGCTGAAAAAAGCGGTGACGGCGACGCACTGCAATGTGCCGTGACCGTTTTGCTGGTGCGCGCGGCGCGCCTGGATGGCCAATTCGACACGGTCGAGCATGACGCCATCGTGGCCGCTATTGGCGCCCATTTCGAACTCACCGCACCGGCGGCGGCGGCCCTGATCGAGGAGGCCGCGGCGATTGATGCCGACAGCACCGATCTTTATCGCTTTTCCAAAACCATCCGCGCCGAAATGGATCACGACCAGCGGCTGGCAATGATGGAAATGCTTTGGCATGTGATCTACGCCGACGGCGAGGTGCATGACCATGAAGCCGCCCTGATGCGACGCCTCGCCGGACTGCTTTATGTCAGCGACCAGGAAAGCGGCACCTTACGGCGCCGCGTCCGCGACAAACTCGGTCTTGCCTGACCTAGGGAAATTGATTAACACCAGCGCGACTTAATTTCCTCCCGCCGGAGCCCACGCCCATGACCTATGTCGTCACCGAAGCCTGCATCAAGTGCAAATTCACCGATTGCGTCGAGGTTTGTCCGGTTGATTGCTTTTACGAGGGCGAGAATATGTTGGTCATCCACCCCGATGAATGCATCGACTGCGGGGTGTGCGAACCGGAGTGCCCGCCCGAGGCGATACTGCCTGATACCGACGGCGAAGCTGAAAAGTGGTTGGAGTTAAATCGCGAATACAGCGAGATTTGGCCAAACATCACCCGCAAGCGCGAACATGCCGCCGACGCCGAGGAATTCCAGGGTCAAGCCGGCAAATTCGACAAATACTTCAGCGCCAATCCCGGCAAGGGCGACTAAGGGGCGACGAACGGCGGCGCGGTCCCCTGACCGCGGGCGTTTCGCCCATGTGACCAAGCGCTACCATTTTCCCGTATTTTGTGTTACATTCTCGGGACTGTTCGGCCGCGATGTGAGGGTTTCGCGGCATCTATCCTGTGTGCGCCCGTGGGGGCGGTAGTTGGCGTTGCGACGCACGACACCTCTTGTGTGCCTTGCGCGCCGCATCGGCGAAGGCGCGCAAGCGGCGTGGCGGGCTGCAATCGATGCGCCGGCGAGATGAAAGTGAAAGAGACGGGAATGACCAAAAAACTAGAGTTCCGAACCGGTGATTTTGTTGTCTATCCGACCCATGGTGTCGGCAAAATCATGGGGACCGAGTTACAGGAAGTGGCAGGAACCAGTCTTGAGTTGTTGGTCATCGACTTTCAGCAGGACCGCATGACCCTCCGCATTCCCGTGGGTAAGGCCCGTAATTCCGGCCTGCGCCGGCTGAGCACCCGCAAGCAGATGGACAACGCCATCGAAAAATTGAAGGGCCGGGCGCGCATCCGACGCACCATGTGGAGTCGCCGCGCCCAGGAGTACGAGGCCAAAATCAACTCCGGCGATCCGATTTCAATCGCCGAAGTGGTGCGCGACTTGCGCCGCAATACCAATCAAGGCGATCAATCCTTTAGCGAACGGCAAATGTACCAAGCGGCCCTCGACCGTTTGGCCCGCGAGTTCGCGGCGATTGAAAAAATCGACGAGCAAGCCGCCGCCGACCGCCTCGAACGGATCATGAGCGCGGCCTAACACCGCCGCCACCTCGAACCGGGTCCTTAACCGCCTCCTGACCGACCGCCACGTGGACAAGCGGCGTGGCTTATTGATAGTGTACGCAGACTGGGTGAGGTAGGGCCCTGCGGTGGACGGATCAGCCGGCGATTTTCAAAAATTCGGTGTTCTCAGATCGGTTGAACGGATCTGGGCCGTCGCAGCCGTGCGCGGTGACGTGGACAAGTTAACCACCGTGCATCAGCAAATCGCGGACGCTTTTCAGCCCGGTGACGGCGTTGTCTATCTCGGGGATATCATTGGGTTTGGCGACAACGTGACCGCCACCATCGATGAAGTCCTGCGCTTTCGATGCGCGGTCATGGCGCTGCCACCGTTGCGTTTCGCGGACGATTTCGTGGTTCTGCGGGGCCGCCAAGAGGAAATGTGGCGCAAGTTGCTGCAGCTTCAATTCGCGCCCAATCCCGGCGAGGTGATAGATTGGATGAGCGAGCGCGGCGTCGATCCGACGCTGCGGGCCTATGGCGGCAGTTTGGACCAACTGCGCCAAGCGGCGCGCGAGGGGCCGGTCGCTCTGGCCCGCTGGAGCCAAAATATCAAACAACAAATCGCTTCTTATCCGGGCCATAGCGCCTTTTACGCGTGCCTGCGACGTGCGGCCCATAACGGCGATCACAGCTTGCTTTTTGTCAATTGCGGGCTCGACCCGGACCGGCCAGTGACCTCGCAATCGGATAGTTTTTGGTGGGACGCCCGCGGCTTTCAACGCATCACCGCGCCGATCGGCGGTTTTCACCGGGTGGTTCGCGGCAGCGATCCCGAAAGGGGCGGTTGGCACGAGGGACCGGCCACTCTCACCGTCGATGGCGGCTGCGGCTTGGGCGGCGCGTTACATGCGGCTTGCCTCACGGCGACAGGCGAAATCGCCGATGTGGTTACCGCCTGACGGCTTTAACGGCCGCGGACTAATCCGATCCACGCGTTGCTCCGTATCTTGAATACCAGCCGCCGATTGGACGAGACACAAGATGACGTATGTCGATAACCCGGACACACAACGGTCAAACACCGACTACATCCGCGCGAGCATGCGACAGCCCCTGCTCGAGCGTGACCACGAGCTCGACCTGGCGCGGCGCTGGCGAGACCAGAACGACGTCGCCGCGCTGCACGAGCTGGTCAAATCGTATATGCGATTGGTGGTCAGCACGGCCACCCGTTTCAAAGCTTATGGCCTGCCGGTTGGCGACCTGATCCAAGAGGGCAACATCGGTTTGATGCAAGCGGCCGCCCGCTTTGAGCCGGAGCGCGACGTGCGGTTTTCGACCTATGCGGCTTGGTGGATTCGTTCGGCCATACAAGATTACATCCTGCGCAATTGGTCGATTGTGCGGATCGGCTCGACGGCGTCGCAAAAGTCGCTGTTCTTCAAAATGCGCCATCTGGCGGCGCGTCTTGGCCGCGACGGAGACCCGGGCCCGGCGGAAGTGCGCGACCGCATCGCCGAGGCGCTCAATGTCAAGGTCAAGGACGTCGAGGGCATGGAGGCGCGGCTGACGCAAGCCGATCAATCGCTCAACCTGACCATCGGCGAAGACGGCAGCGATGAGTTCCAGAGCCTGCTGCCCGACGACGGCCCAACGCCTGATGAAATCGCTCGCAACAGCATCGACGGCGAGGCCCGCAAACGTTGGCTGCATGAAGCAATGGCGACCCTCAGCCCGCGTGAGCAGACCATCATCAACCAACGCCGGCTGACCGACGAGGCCCTTACCCTCGAAGAACTCGGGCAGCAGTTGGGGGTCAGTAAGGAGCGGGTCCGTCAGTTAGAGCAGCGCGCCATGAATAAACTGCGCGCGGTGCTGGTCGACCGGGTTGAAATCGCCGGCGACCTGCTTTGACCGACGGGCCGCGGCCTAGCGGACAATTTTGACCAGATCGCCCGCCTTCGGCGGATCGGCGCCCGGCAGATCGAGGCCATTTAATAACTCGAACCAGCCGCGCTTATGATCGTCGACGGCCATCCGGCCGGCCAAGGCGTCCACCGTGTCACGGCGACCAACCGGGATGATTTTCAGGCGGCGGGCCGTCATCGATTTGGCCTCGGCCACGCTAAGCCGCCGAAAACTGTGGGCGATGGCGCGCATGTCCCGGTTCCAACGCGCGGCCCCGCTTGGCGCGGCGATCATCGCGAAGCGAAACACACCGTCGCCACCGTCACCGATGGCGAGCAGCCGCAGGTCACGCACCTGTCCCTTGATCCGTGTCCGTCCGGAAGCGGTTACCGCCGGCAGGCCATTGACGGTAATGCGTTCGCGCTGGCGCAGCTTCAGACGCGGCGCCCAACTGCGCATNACATACCCCATCAAATNGAGCCCATCGCGGCGGGCTTGATCAAAAATCACCGTTGGCCCCTGGCGATGCNCGGCGACCACGCGGTCNGGTAAATTGGTCAGCCGATANNCCGTCGGCACGGTAAANTCGACACCAATCATCGGATGGANNAAGCGCCGACCGCGGATAAAGCCCTGNCGCCGGCTGCTGCCATGGACNACGCCGTCAATGGCGGTCAGAAAATCGCGGCGGCCNAGGCGAGCANGACCNACCGCCTTGACNTGGGCGGCGCTGCGCGCTTGGCGCACTCGGTCAATCGTGCGAGGGTGGGTNGCCAGCAAGTTATACGCGGCGGTGTTATCGGCGCCACCGCGCAGCTTGGCTTGGAAG
Source organism: Nisaea sp. (assembly GCA_002694075.1). Classification (GTDB taxonomy): domain Bacteria; phylum Pseudomonadota; class Alphaproteobacteria; order Thalassobaculales; family Thalassobaculaceae; genus TMED26. The sequence goes on along the minus strand of NZLB01000105.1, from coordinate 2,442 downwards.
CGGGCGTTGGCGCCCATCTTGGCCAGGAAACTGGCCATCGCACCGGGGTCATAGCCGGCCCGGGTGAGATAGCGAATACCCAAGGTATCGGCTTGGAATTCCTGATCCCGGCTATAGCCGCGAAGGTAAAGCGTGCCGCCCAGGTTGGCCAAATCGCGGGCCGCTCGGCTGCGTGTCACCGCGCCCAAAACGCCGGCGCCGAGCCCGGTCAGCATCTGCCGGCTATAGCGCTGGGCCGAATGACGGGCCGTCACATGGCCAATTTCATGGGCCAAAACACCGGCCAACTCGGCCTCATTGCCGGCCAGGGCGACCAGTCCGCGCGTCACATAGATATACCCGCCGGGCAAGGCGAAGGCGTTGACAATCGGCGTGTCCAACACGGTGAAACGAAAGCGGTCAGCGGGATATTCGGCATGGGCGGCGAGTTTGCGGCCGACGCCGGTGACATAGTCGGTCAAGCGTTTCAGATCGTAGGCGCCACCGAATTGCCGGCTGATTTTGGGGTGTTCCTGGGCGCCCAAGCGGCGTTCATCTTCGGCGCTGAGCAATATCAGATCGACATCGCCGGTCGCCGGGTTGACCGCGCACCCTCCCAGAGACACCGCCGCGACACAGGCCAGCGCGGCACTAATCCAGCGTTTGTCGACGCCTGCGATGCTGATCATCCTCGCTATCCGCACACTGCGGGAAACCGTTCCCAAAGACCTTCAATTAGGCGCGCGTCGCGCGCCCTGGTCAATACGCCAAAAGCTCTATCTGCGCGGGGTGGGTCAGGGTCAGGGCCGGCCCATTGCGGCGGCGAATCCAGCCACGGAGACGCACCGCCCGCCCCGCCAGGCGCGCCAGTTCAATCCCCGTGGCGGCGAACGCCGGCGCCTTTTTGGCGGCCACCACGGCGGTGAAATCGGTGCGCCAATCCAGGCCGAAGTTCAGGTAGACGCGCCGCCCCACGGCGGCGACCGCGACCACCCGCCCCTCGACCACCTGAAAACTGTCGATATCGCCGGTTAACTCACCGGGATTGCGGATGCGGTAAAATGGCAAAGCCCAAATGCCACGGCCGGCCCGTCGCGCCGCCCGTTCCTCGACCAACATGTCGGCGACGGCGGTTTGGTTGTCGGCGAAGCTGTATACCCGGGCCAAGCCAAGGCGTAGGAGGGCGCCTTGCACCCACAAACCGTCGTCACGCACCACATGGGCCAGATACCGGCGATACCGGTCGCGCCGGCGGCCGCCGCAGTAAAGGGTGATCTGGCGGCCCGCCAACATATCGTTCAGGGCCGCCCACGCTTCCTCGGCCAGAGGCCAGGCGGTGAAACCAACCCGGCCCAGTGGCAGCTTGGGCGCCTGCAAGCCAACCAATCGGACTTGCCGCCCGGTCGTCAACACAACCGTGTCGCTGTCGACGACGGCGGCCACCCGGGCCCGCTCCCCGGCCCGCAAATCGGCCGCCGGCAAAGGCGGCTCGGCGGCTGCGGCGACACCGATCCAGACCACGGCGGACATCGCCATACAAAGCGCCAAAAACCTCATCCCGCCAGCCTGCACTGGCGCGGCGGTTTTTGACAAGACACCGAAATCGCGCGATGATCCGCCGCTCTAACCATCCCGCAGGCCTTCGATGGATTTGTTCCCCGCTTTGCCGTGCCATCGCGCGGGCCATCTCAACCGCGACCACGACCACCGCGTCTATTGGGAAGAATCAGGCAATCCAAATGGTTTTCCGGTGCTGTTCGTTCACGGCGGTCCGGGTTCGGGTACGGCGCCGATCCATCGGCAGTTTTTCGACCCCGAACACTATCGAATCATCTTGTTCGATCAGCGTGGCTGCGGCCACTCGACCCCACTGGGGGAACTGAACGGCAACACCACCGCCGATTTGATCGGCGACATGGAGGCTTTGCGTGTTTTCCTGGAGATCGAAAGCTGGCTGATTTTCGGCGGCAGTTGGGGCAGCACCTTGGCCCTTGCCTATGGTCAGGCCCATCCGGATCGCTGTATTGGCTTTGTCCTGCGCGGCATTTTTCTGGGCGCGGCCAGCGAGGTGCACTGGTTTCTTCACGACATGGGCCGGTTTTTCCCGGCCGCCGCCGCGACGTTTTTGAGTTTTCTGCCGGCCAACGAACGCGCCGACCCGCTGGCCCACTATTACCGGCGTTTATGCGACCCCGATCCGGCCCAACATATGCCGGCGGCGCGGGCCTGGAACGCCTATGAACTGGCCTGTTCGACCCTGCGCCCGCAAGTCGCGCCAGCCCATTCCAGGGCCGAGGACGCGCGGGCCTTATCGACGGCGCGTCTGGAAGCGCATTACTTCGTCAACACCCTGTTCCTGGAGGAAAATCAGCTCCTCGACCAGATCGACTGCATTACCCATCTGCCGGCCACGGTGGTTCAGGGACGTTACGATGTGATTTGCCCGCCGATCACCGCCCAAAG
>NZLB01000104.1 GCA_002694075.1 Nisaea sp. | reverse complement strand
GGGCCGGTGCGCGATTTGCCGGCGCTTAACTCCTTCTTCGAGCATCCCGGCCGCGCGCCGCGGCAAACCGCCGCCCTGCGCGCCACGCTTGCCGGCCTGCCGGCGGGCCAGCGCGTGCTGCTGGTCAGCCATTATGTCAATATCGCCGACTTGACCGGGCAAACCACCGCGTCAGGCGAGATCTTGGTCGCCCGGCGCGGCGGCGATGGCACGCTGGCGGTCACCGGCCGTTTCGTTATCGCCCCTTAACGTCGGCGCAAAACCCGGTCGGCGCCGGCAGCGGCGGCAGCGCGGCGCTGCCGATCCAGGCGGCGATATCGGCGATCACCCGCGCGCCGGCGCGATCGCGCAGAAGCATGTGGTGACCGTCGGGATAGAGGCGCCGGACGATCCCCGGCCGCCGCGGCAAATCGACCAACATTTGGCAGATGGGCGGCCGCGGGACAATCTCATCCCGGGCACCCAACAGCAGCAAAAGCGGCGGGTCCAGGCCGTCCGCCGCCGCCGCCGCCGCGTCCATCAATTTGACCAGCCCCCAGACCGTGTCGAGGCGGGGGTGGCGAATGAACAGGGGGTCGCGCCCCAAGGCCCGCAGCATCGCCAGGTTATCCGAGGCGCGCTTGCCGGTGGCGCTTGGGTCGAGGGGCAACCAAGGTACCAGGCGCACGAAAAAGTCGAGGGCGCCGCCCTGCCAGCGCGGCATGCTGGCCCGCCCCCATACCGCCGGTGCCACCAGGATCACCCCGGCGACCGGCAGGCCCTCGGCCCGCGCCACCATCGCCACCGCCCCGCCCATGCTTTCGCCAAGCGCAAAGATCGGCCAGCCGCGATAGCGGGCGGCGACCAGCCGGCCGATGACGGCCAGGTCCGCGACCAGGGCCCGCCCGCCGGGCCAGATGCCGCGCGCTCGGCTCCGACCGAAACCGCGTTGGTCCGGCGCGATGACGGCGATGCCGCGGGCCGCCAGGGCCGCGCCCACCGTCTCGAACGCCTGGCCATGGTCGCCAAAGCCGTGGAGGGCGATGACCACCGCCCGCGGCCGGCCATCGCCGGCAGGCGACCACTGGCGGAAGGGGCGCCGGTCACCATCGGCCATGACCATCCGGTCGCCGTCAAAATACGGGATAACCGGGCCGGGTCCGGGGGTTTGCAGGCGCGGTGCGCAGGCCGCCAGGATCAGGGCCAGATTGAGGACCAGACCAAGGACGAGGGCGAGAGGCCATCGCGGCGCGCCGGCGCGGCCGGTCATGGCGCCGGCGGAGGGGCCGCGCCACGTGTCAAATCGAGGAAGATATCCTCCAAATCGCTTTCATGGGTGGCGATATCGACCAAATCCAACCCGGCGCCGGTCAGCGCCGCCAAAATATACTGCACCGGAATCTCGCGCGGCCGGTAGCTGATCCGCAGGCGGTGGCGGTCGACGACTCGCGCGGCAAGGGCGACCAGCGCCGCCGGCAAGGGCCAATCCGACAGGTCTTGGCGTACTGTGGCGACCACATCTTTTTGGTCAAGACGCGCCAGAATCGTGGCCTTCGGTTCGGCGGCGATCAACCGGCCGTGATTGATGATGGCGATCCAGTCGCATAATTGCTCGGCCTCCTCGAGATAGTGGGTGGTCAGCAAAATGGTCATGCCGGCGCGATTCAACTCCCGCACATTGTCCCAAAGGCGTTGGCGCAGCTCGATATCGACGCCGGCGGTGGGCTCGTCCAGAATCAGCACCGGCGGCGCATGGACCAGGGCCTTGCCGATCAACAGGCGCCGCCGCATGCCGCCGGACAGGGTGCGGGCATAGGCGCCGGCCTTATCGGTCAGGTCGATCAAATCCAGAATTTCGGCGGTGCGACGTTCCGATGGCGGCACGCCGAACAAGCCGGCTTGTAATTCCAAGGTTTCGCGCGGGGTGAAGAAGGGATCGATGTTCAATTCCTGCGGCACCACCCCGATGGCGGCGCGCGCCTGACGTGGCGCGGCGTCGATATCGACGCCCCAAATTGACGCCCGTCCGGCGGTTTTCACGGTCAGGCCGGCGAGGATGTTGATCAGCGTCGATTTGCCCGCGCCATTGGGGCCCAGCAGGGCGAAGATGGCGCCCCGCGGTACCGCCATGGTGACGTCGTCCAGCGCCCGACGGCCCCCGGCCGCACCGGCGCGGTCGTAGACTTTAACGAGGTTTTCAACGACCAGGGCGTGATCAGGGGGCGCGGGCAAAACAGCTCTCCGGGCGCGTATTGAATTACGCGTGGGGATGGGTATCATTCGGTTTCACCGCCGGCAAGCGCCGCCGGCGTGGTGCCCTGCAGCGGAAGAGTGCGGCCCATGGCCAATGTGACGGAAATCATCGAAGTCGATAAAACAAGCGTTGCCTGCGATGGCGGCGGGGGTCCGCTAGGCCATCCCCGGGTGTTTTTGCATATGGGTGAAGACGACAGCGTCACATGTCCCTATTGTTCCCGCCATTTCGTCCTGCGCAAGCAAACATCGGATCACGCCGCCTAGGCACTCGGCGGGCGAAAGCATGCGCGCCGCGTTGATATGGGGGGCGCAGAAAGGAGCGCGCGACGATGGCTGAAGCGGGCCGGGATCATCTCTATCTGGTAGACGGCTCGGGATTTATTTTTCGGGCTTTTCACGCCTTGCCGCCGATGTCGCGCGCCGATGGCACGCCGACCAACGCGGTCTTCGGCTTCACCAACATGCTGATGAAGCTGATCGAGGACATGGCCGGCAACCACTTGGCCGTCGTCTTCGACACCGCGCGTACCACCTTTCGCAGCGAGATTTACCCCGAATACAAGGCCCATCGGCCGCCGCCGCCGGACGAGTTGGTGCCACAATTCGCCCTGGTGCGCGAAGCGGTTGCCGCGTTCAACGTGGCGTCGGTGGAGATGGCCGGCTTCGAGGCCGACGACCTGATCGCCACCTACACCCGCCAAGCGCGCGCCGCCGGCCAACAGGTGACCATCGTCTCGTCCGACAAGGATTTGATGCAATTGGTCGGCGACGGGGTGGAAATGCTCGACCCAATGAAGAATCGTCGGATCGGGCCGTCCGAGGTCGTCGAGAAATTTGGGGTCGGTCCCGAACGGGTGGTCGATGTGCAGGCGCTGGCCGGCGACTCCACCGATAACGTGCCGGGCGTCCCAGGGATCGGTGTGAAGACCGCCGCCCAGTTAATCGGCGACTATGGCGATTTGGATAGCCTGCTGGCGAAGGCCACCGAGATCAAACAACCGAAACGCCGCCAAACCCTTATCGACCATGCCGAGATGGCCCGCGTGTCGCGCGAATTAGTGCGCCTGCGCGACGATGTCGAGGTGCCGCTGGCGCTCCACGAGTTGGTGGTTCAGCCGCCCAGAGACGATACGTTACTGGCGTTTTTCAAAGCCCAATCGTTCAAGCGGCTGATCGCCCGCCTGGAGGGCGAAATGGCCCAAGGCGTCGGTGACCCGACAGGCGGCGAGGGGGCCGAATTGGCGCCGGACGAAACCGCTTATGAATTGGTCCAGGAGATGGCCGATTTCGAGCGCTGGATCGACGAGGCGCGCGACCTAGGGGTGGTCGCGGTGGATACCGAGACCAGCTCGCTCAATGCCATGCGCGCGGTCTTGATCGGTGTGTCTTTGGCCACCCGTGCCGGGCGGGCGTGCTATATCCCGCTGGCCCACCGCGCCCCAGAAGTGCAGGGCGATTTGGACCTCGCCGGCCCGGCCGAGGCGGACGGACCGAAGCAGATTCCCTTCGCCGCGGCGACCGCCGCCCTAAAGGATCTGTTGGAGGATCCGGCGGTCCTCAAGATTGGCCATAACATTAAATATGACGCCTTGGTGCTGGCCCGACCGGCCAATGGCGGCATCACGGTGGCTCCGGTCGACGACACGATGTGCTTGTCCTATGTGCTGGAAGCCGGCGCGCACGGCCATGGCCTGGATGAGCTGTCGCTCATGCATGTCGACCATCGCAACATTAAATTTGAAGAAGTCTGCGGTAAGGGCAAGGCACAAATTCCCTTCGCCGAAGTTCCCCTTGAGACGGCGCGGGATTACGCCGCCGAGGACGCCGACATGACCGGCCGCCTGCATCGCTTGCTGAAACCGCGGGTGGCCCGCGATCATCTGATGACCGTTTACGAGACCCTCGAACGGCCGCTGATCCCGGTTTTGGTGGCGATGGAACGGGTCGGCATCAAGGTCGATCCGCTCACGTTGTCCGACATGTCGCGGGATTTCGCCAGGCGCATCGCGGATCTTGAAACCGTCATTCATGACCTGGCCGGCAGCCCGTTCAATGTCGGCTCACCCAAACAATTGGGCGAGATTTTGTTCGATCAAATGGGTTTGCCGGGCGGCAAAAAGGGCAAGACCGGCGCCTATGCCACCGGCGCCGAGGTGCTTGAGGAATTGGCCGCCCAGGGCCATGACCTGCCGGCCCGCGTCCTTGATTGGCGGCAACTGTCGAAATTGAAATCGACTTATACCGACGCTTTGGTTGAAGACATCAACCCGGAGACCGGCCGCATTCACACATCCTATTCCATGGCCGGGGCCAGCACCGGTCGGCTGAGTTCCAACGATCCCAACCTTCAAAACATCCCGATCCGCACCGAGGAGGGGCGCAAGATTCGCACCGCCTTTGTGGCGCCGGCGGGGCATGTCCTGTTGTCGGTCGACTACTCTCAGATCGAACTGCGCTTGGTCGCCGACATCGCCGGCTTGGCGAGCATGCACGCGGCCTTCCGTGACGGCGTCGACATTCACGCGCAAACCGCCAGCGAAGTATTCGGTTTGCCCCTGGCGGATATGGATGGTGAAACCCGTCGCAAGGCCAAGGCCATCAATTTCGGCATCATTTACGGCATTTCCGGCTTTGGTTTAGCGCGCCAGCTTGGCGTGCCGCAGGCAGAGGCGCGGGCCTATATCGACACCTATTTTGAGCGCTACCCCGGCATCCGAGAATACATGGAGGATATCAAAGGGTTCTGCCGCCAACATGGCTATGTGGAAACACGTTTCGGCCGGCGTGTGCACATTCCGGGTATCAAGGATTCTAATCCCGCCCGCCGCGGCTTTTCCGAACGGGCGGCGATCAACGCCCCCATCCAAGGGACCGCCGCCGACATCATCAAGCGGGCGATGATCCGGGTGCCGCCGGCTTTGGCGGCGGCCGACTTGTCGGCGCGCATGCTGTTGCAAGTTCATGATGAACTGTTGTTCGAGGTCCCGGAGGATGAGGTCGAAAAGACCACCGAGGTGGTCCGCGCGATTATGGAATCCGCCGCCGCGCCGGTTCTGAACCTGTCGGTGCCGCTGATCGCCGACGCGGGGACCGGCGCCAATTGGGCGGAGGCGCATTGATCGGCGACGATAGACCCGGCTTTGGGGCCGGCAGGGGCCAGACGACAGTTCAAGGCGGCTGAAGGGCTTTTACGATTTGCCGACCTGCAACGCGAAAATCGGATCGGAGAAAAGGCTAAGCCCCGGCTCGGGGATCATGTAGGCTGCCGCCTCACCGCTTGTTGAAGGGAGTCTGATCATGCTTTTGGACGTTCGCACCTACCGTTGCCGCCCTGGCACCATTAATGCCCATCTGGCCCTGTATAATGAGATGGGCAAGGCGCCGCAGACCCGCCATTTGGGCCAGCCGCTAGCCTATCTGAAGACCGAAACCGGCGACCCCAACGAATATGTCCATATCTGGGTCTACGAAAACGCCGGCGATCGCGAAGCCAAGCGCGCGGCCATGTGGGCTGATCCGGACTGGCTCGCCTACACCAAGGCGAGCGCCGAATTGGGCGCTCTCGAAGCGCAGAAAAATCAACTCATGGCGCCGGTCGATTTCTTCCCAGCGCCGCGCTGACGAAACGATAACAGACGGTAAAAATCGGTGAGGGCGCTCCCGGCGCCCTCCACTCAAGCCTGGGCTTGGGCCGCGGCTTTAACAATTCGCCGCTTGAGGCGTAACGCCGGCGCCGGCAGGTTGCGGTCCTTCGTCGACAAAAGATAGGCGTCAAGACCGCCATTATGTTCGATTGAGCGGATGGCGTGGGTGCTGAGACGCAGGCGCACCATCTGGCCCAGGGCCTCGCTCAACAGCGATGTGGTCTGCAGGTTCGGCAAAAACCGCCGACGGGTCTTATTGTTGGCATGGCTGACATTGTTGCCAACCTGCACGGTTTTCCCGGTCATCTCGCATCGCCGCGCCATGTCGCATTCCTTTGCATTGGCTTGATCCAGGGACCGCCGGCATGCCGCCCCGTCTCCGTAGCACGCGCTTGTACGTGAGGCGGCCAACGTCGTCAAGGGCTTTCCCGGTCATTCCCTGCCGATTGGGGGGTGCGCGACCTCGCCCGGGCACGCGATATGGTGCGCTAAAAAACACACGAAAAAATTGAAAAAAATTGAAATAGGTCATACTCATACCATTGTGTTCAGTCGATGATGTAGGGGGCGACGTCACCTAAAGGGGATGAAATGCCACAAATGCAGAGCCGTGATCGTTCGCGCAAAAACGTCTTTGTTGGCCCGCGCCGAACCAGTGTCAGTTTGGAAATTCAAGTGTGGGACGCCCTGGACGATGTGTGCTTCCGCGAAGAAGTGACGCTTGACGAGATTTGCAGCGACATCAATCGCCGTCGCCTTAGTTCCAGCATGTCATCCTCCCTGCGTATGTTCCTGCTCATTTATTACCGTTACATGGCTGAGGTTCTGCAGCGCCAACGGCGGACGCGGCCATCGGGCCTCGCGCAACGTCGGCAAACACTTTTTCCGTCGGCCTATGACGTCGCCTTGGATCGTTTCGCCGCCGAACAACGCGCCCATCTCGACAAAGCCTGAAAACTTGATCCGGCCGGTCGTACTGATGCCGTGGCGGCCCCATTCTCACCGTCCAGTCTTATCGTCCAATCTTATCATCCGGTCTCGCCATGCACTCTCGCTGAACCGCCCATTTTCACAATGAATTTCACAATGATTGCGTTCATTAGAAGAAAAATGTTAGAAATATAGTAATATAACCATCCTTTTAAGGGGGCGTGTCCCTACCTGGGGCGGACCGCCGATTGACCAGGAAAGGAAATCCGATGCCTCAAGTGCGGAGCTTGGATCGATCACGGCGCAACATCTTCATCGGCGACCGCCGAACCAGCGTGAGCTTGGAAATTCTGGTTTGGGAGGCGCTGGTCGACGTTTGCCGGCGTGAAGAAATCAGTTTGGACGAGATTTGCACCGAGGTGGAAAATCGGCGCTTAAGTTCGAGTATGTCCTCATCCCTTCGGATGTTTTTGCTGATTTATTACCGCTATCTGGTGGAGATGGCCGAAACACGAGGTGGAATGGCCCGTGGCGGCCAACCGAACGCCTTGCGGGAGGCGTTGAAACGTTTGGCTGCCGAGCAGAAACGGCACGCCGAGAAATAGCCCGATCAGCCGCCGCCGGCTCATGCCAGGCGGGCCATTACCCATACGCCGGATAGGCCTTCGGATCGGAGCAGGTCGCCGGCCTTGGTCAAGTCGACATCGCGGTCGGTCAACAGGTCGTCGCGGTCGATGCCGTCGGCCAGCCATAACGCCCCCATGCCAAGGGCGCAGGCGCCGCGCACATCGGTGCGGTAATTATCCCCCACCATCAGACAGCGCGTCGCTGGCAGCCGGAGCCGAGCGGTCGCCGTTCGAAACACACCGGCGTGCGGCTTGCCGTGATAGCGAACGGTGCCGCCGCGGGACTGATACTCGGCCGCCAAACTGCCCGCGCAGACCTGTATCTCGTGGCCGACATAAACATGCAGGTCAGGGTTGGCGCAGATCATCGGCAAATTCCGCGACAGCGCGTGATCCAGCAGGACACGGTAATCGGCGACCGTCTCAAGGGGCTCGTTCGGGCCGGTGTTCAACAACAGGTCGGCGTCCTCGATCCGGTCCACCGCCGTGAACGCGGTGTCGTCCAGCAAATTTGGAAAACGGTCTGGACCGGTTTCGAAGACACGTGGACCAAGGTCGGCATGGAAGCGATCCAACCGGCCGCGCAGGTGGTCATGTGTCTCGCCGCCCGAGGTGACGAGTGTCTGATAAAGGGCGTCGTCAATCCCAATCCGGGCGAGGCGCCCGGCCACCACCTCCGGCCGTTGTGGCGAATTGGACAGGATCGCCACCGGTTTGCCCCGGTCGGCGAGGCGCCGGAGCACGGCGACCGCGCCATCATAGGCCGCGCGGCCGTCGTAAAGCGTGCCCCAGACATCGAAAATGAAACCGTCGTACGCCTCGATCAATTGGTCGAAACCGGCGGGCCGGCGGACGGTCGTGGTGCTATCGGTCATTTTGTATTCGCGCCGCGCGCGGCTCTCCAAATAAAAACCCCTGGCCATAGGTAATTCCCAACTGGCGTAGATCGGCAAGCATATCTTCGCTTTCGATCTTTTCGACAATCAGATCGATGCCATGTCGCGACAGGTTTCCGCGCAGGTTGGCGACCGAATTATGGTCGGCGTATTCATGCAGCATATGGGCGTTCACTTTAATAAAACCGAAGCGCTGCGCGGCGAGATCCGCGCCGTCGAAATCCAAATGGCTGACGCGGTCAAGGGACAGGCGGAAACCCAGTTGTGTAAGGCGTTGCAGGTTGATCCGCGTCTCCAAGTCGTCGGAATCGATGACCGCCTGGCTAAACTCGAAAATTAAGCTGTTTTTGAGACTGGGATTGGCCGCCAGGAAACCGACGAAATCCTGAAAGAAGGCCACATCGCGCATGGTCGCATCCGAAATGTTGCAAAAGAACCCGATGTCCAAATGATCGCGCTGGGCGGCCCGCACCAATTGCACCAAGCGGAATAAGAGCAAGTTGTCGATGGCGCTGACCAGGCCTCGCTCGGTGGCCAATTGCAGATAGCGCTGCGGCACAAGAAGGGCGCCGTCTCCAAGGGGAATGCGTGATAGGCATTCGTAAAACACATGCTTGCGCTGCGGCAGGGTGACCACCGGTTGCAGGAACAACTCAACCTTATCCGCGCGCAGGGCGCCTTCGATGGCCTCCAAAACCTCACCATCGTCAAGGGCGTTGGAGGCGGCCAAATCGCGCGCGGCGGTGGACGGCGGCGCATCGTCCGTGATCGCCGCCATGGGGTCGGCCACCGTCTCGCCGCCCGGCGGTGTCGGGTCGGCGGCGCCGGTGGGCGGGGCTGGAAGAGAAGGCGCCGGCGCGCGGTCCCTGAGATCTTTGAGCAGACCGTGAAGCACATTCATCTCGGCGGCGATGGCTTGGCTATCGGGCAGGGCGGCGACTTGCAGTTCCAGGGCGTCCAGTCGCTCGGCGAGTCTATCCACCTGTGCGCCCACATCGTCCAGCGCGCCCGGCACAGGGTCGAGCTGGCTCACCCGCCGGCGCAGGCTGGCCAGCCACAAGGCGCCATGGCTGACCGCACTGAGCGCGATCAGCGCCAAAACCGGGGCCAGCGGGTCGTTCACGACACCTGCCCGCCAGCCGGCGGCAACCGCGACCACGCTGGCGCTCAAAAGCGCAAGGATCAAAAAATGTCCGAGGATGACTGGTCTCCGTCGCTCGCTGTCCTTACCCCGCGGCCGCGTCGACACCGACCGCTTGCGACAGGCTGTCGAAGCCGTCCCGCGCCAGTAGGGCCGCCAAATCGGCGACAATCGTCGCAACCAAACCCGGCCCGTTATATATCAAAGCGGTGTACAGCTGCACCAAAGAAGCGCCGGCGCGTATCCGCGCGTAAGCGTCGGCCCCGCTGGCGATTCCGCCGACCCCGATCAACGGTATTCGCCCGTCCACCAGACGATAGGCGGCGGCCAACACCGCTGTCGCCGGCGCTCTCAGGGGCCGTCCGCTTAGGCCGCCGGCCTCGCCGCGATGACGCCCGCGCAAATCGGCCGGGCGATGCACCGTGGTATTGGCCACGATTAAGCCGTCGACACCGCCGTCCACCGCCACCTCGACGATATTCTCCAACTCCCCTTGGCTGAGGTCGGGGGCGATTTTCAGCAGCACCGGCGGCCCGTCCTCGCCGCGCGCGGCGGCCACCACCGCCAACAATTCGGTGAGGTGTTCCCGCGCCTGTAAATCGCGCAGGCCCGGCGTGTTCGGGGACGACACGTTCACTGTTAGGTAATCGGCCAGGGGCGCCATCTCGATGATGCCGCGGCGATAATCCTCAATGGGCGCGGCACTGGTTTTATTAGCGCCTACATTGATGCCGAGAATGCCGTTGCCGCGTGGCCGCCCGGCGAGGCGGGCCTTGGCCGCCGCCAGGCCCTGGTTGTTGAAGCCATAGCGGTTGATGACCGCGCCGTCGGCGGGCAGGCGAAAGACACGTGGGCGCGGGTTGCCTGCCTGCGGCTGCGGCGTCAAAGTGCCGACTTCGACAAAGCTGAAGCCTACCGCCGTCAGGGCGTCGGGAACTTCGGCGTCTTTGTCGAAACCCGCCGCCAAGCCCACCGGATGGGCAAAATCCAGGCCGAACAGATGGCTTTTGAGACGCGGATCGGGTGCCAACGGCGCGGCCGGCGCCAAGCCTTTGGCCAATCCCCAGATGGTTAGGCGGTGGGCGGTTTCAGGATCTAAAAGGCGCAACCCTGCCAGCAATAACGCGGCGCTCATAGGCTCGCGTCCAGGCGGGGGAAACGATGCAAGCCATCGGGTCCGAGTGGCAAGGCGGTGGCGGTGCGCACAGCGCTGACGACCAGTGGACCGTAGAGATGGGGAAACAAATCGCCGCCGCGCGCCGGTTCCCATTTCAAAGCCGCGCCAAGGTCGTCGGCGACGACCGCCAGGAGGATAATGTCAGTTTCCCCGGCACGGTGTTTGCGCGCGCTTTCGACAACCTGCCTAGCGGTTGAAAAGTGCAGAAAGCCGTCGGCGGTATCCTCGTCGGTGCCGTGATACACGCCGGTCTCTTTAGCCGCCCGCCATTGGTTGGCGCGCGCGAGATGATAGATCATATGCTCAGCCATAGCCCAAATGTACAGGCAGCGCCGGGCCATTTAAAGAGCGCCGTCGCCGCCGCCAAGCCCTGGAAAGGCGGTTGGCTTTCCACCGGCGAAGGCGTAGCTTGGCGAGCGTTTGATCCACGTCAGAAGAAGGTGAGGACCCATGACACCCGCGGCGCAAACATTCGTTGATGGCACCTGGCACGAGGGTAATCCGCCCTTGATGGGGCCGATGACCTTGGCGACCTGGCTTGGTTCGGTGATTTTCGACGGCGCCCGCGCTTTTGAGGGAACCGTACCGGACCTGGATTTGCATTGCCGGCGCGCCGTCGCCTCGGCCGCGAAAATGAACATGAACGCCCCGGTCAGCGCCGAAGAATTGGTGGAGATTTGTCGGGACGGCGTCGCCCGTTTTCCGACGGAGAGCGCGCTGTATATCAAACCCTTGATGTGGGCGGAGGATGGCTGGATCTACCCCGACCCCGACAGCACCCGTTTCGCGNTCAATATTTTCGAGGCACCNCTGCCGGCGCCGAGCGGGTCGAGTTGTTGTGTCGCGCGGTTTCGCCGGCCGGCGCCGGANCAAGCACCGACCGACGCAAAATCCGCCTGTCTTTACCCGAACCAAGGCCGGGCCTTGCGCGAGGCCCATGAGCGCGGCTTCGACAACGCGGTGGTGCTTGACCCGTTGGGCAATGTCGCTGAATTCGCCACCGCCAATATTTTCCTGGCTAAGGATGGCGTGATTCATACCCCGATCCCAAATGGCACCTTCCTGGATGGGCTCACGCGCCAGCGTTGCATCGCGTTGTTGCGCGGCGCCGGCGAAACGGTGATTGAACGGGCCGTGACCGTCGCCGATTTGCATACCGCCGATGAGATCTGGTCAACCGGCAATCACGCTAAATTGTTGCCCATGACGCGTTTCGAAGATCATGACATGCAGACCGGCCCGCTCTTCACAAAGGCCCGCGATTTATATTGGGAGTTCGCCCATAGTGGCGCCTAGGCGGCCGCCGCGGCGGCCACGAAGGCGGCGATTTTCGCCGCGTCTTTGACACCGGGGCGGGTCTCCACGCCGGAAGAGGTATCGACGCCCGGCGCCCCGGAAATGCGCATCGCCTCGGCGACATTGCCGCTGTCCAACCCGCCCGAAAGCATCCATGGCACCTCGGCCGCCCAATTGGCCAGCAGGTGCCAATCAAATTGCACACCATTGCCGCCGGGAAGGGCGTTGGCGATGTCCTTGGGTGGTTTGGCGTCGAACAAAATACGCGAGGCGTGGCCGACATAGGCGCGCGCGCGGGCGATGTCCGCGCTATCGGCGACGGCCACCGCCTTCATCACCGGAAGGCCCAGTAAATCCTCAATCGCGGCAGTCCGCGCCGGGCTTTCCCGGCCATGGGCTTGCACCAGATCAGGGGCCAGGGCGTCGGCGATGTCGCGTAATTGCCGGTCGTCGGGGTCGACCACCAGGGCCACCTTGCAAAGGCTCGGCGGTGTCACCGTCGCCAGCGCCGCCGCCGCCTCCAAAGTCACCGACCGCGGTGATCGCGGATAAAACACAAAGCCGGCCATTGTCGCGCCGGCGTTGGCGGCGGCGGCCAGCATGGCGCCATCCTTCAGGCCGCAGATTTTAATCTCAGGGGTCATGGCGCCGTTGCTTCGCCCAGGGTCAGGATCGCCGCCGCCAAGTCTTCAAGGGCGGTGCCGACCGATTTAAAAACGGTGATTTCCGCCGCCCCCTGTCGGCCGGGCGTGTCGCCGCCGCACAAGTCGAACAAATCGCCTTGGATATCCTCCGGTCCGGCGACACCGGCGGCGAAGGCCTGGATCAGATCGCCGGCCTCGGCCAAGGCGCCGGCGCGGGTGTCGACGAAAACCCGTCCGCGTGCAATCACCTGGTCGTCACTTTCCCGCAAATCCGGGCGAAAGGCGCCAACCAGATCGACGTGGGTGCCCGGGCCCAAATCAGCGCCATGGACCAGGGGGTCCGCCGACAAGGTGGCGCAGCTAACAATATCGGCGGCGGCGATCGCCGCGGATTTATCCGTGATCGCCTCGACGGTGGTGAAGCGGTCTTTGAACCGGTCGGCCAGAGCGACCGCTTTTTCCGGCGTGCGGCCCCAAATGCGGACATGGTCGATCGGCCGAACGCTGGCGTGGGCTTCGATCAAGTGGGGCGCGAGGGCGCCGGTGCCCAGCATTGTCAACCGGTGCGCGTCGTCGCGGGCCAGGTAATCGGCGGCCAGGGCCGACGCGGCGGCGGTGCGCCGCACGGTCAACATTTCGCCGTCGATAAAGGCCAGAGGCTTGCCGGTTTCGCCGTCCAGCAGCACATAGCTGGCCATCACCGCCGACAGGCCGCGCGTCGCATTGTCGGGAAAGACGGTGACGATCTTGATGCCAATGTGCTGGCCAGCTTGCCACGCCGGCATCAACAGCAAATCGCCGGCCGCCCCGCCGCCAAGGGGGGCGGCCAAGCTGTGATGGTGGCGCACCGGTGCCGCGCAGCCGGCACGAAACATGGCGCGAAGACTGTCGATTAAGGGCGGAAAGGCCAGCCGCGTGCGGACGGTTTCGGCGTCAAGATGTAACATCGGGGCTCTCCTCGGCTTAACGCGCCGGGGCGTCTTGGCCGCTTTCGGCGAGCGCGAGGTCGCGGCCGAGCGATTTCGCCGTGCGTTCGGCGCGACGGGCGCGGCGGCGTAACCTGCCGGCTGACAGCCACATGGCCACGGCACCGAGGACGAAGCCCAGCAACAAGGCCAGTAAGGTTACCAAATACACCGGCATGGCCAGGCCGCCGCTGAACGGCCATAGAGCGATGTCCACAAGGTGGCGGTTGCTGACCGCGAACAAAACCACGGCGACAGCCACCGGCAGGCCGATGAGCTTGGCGCCAACCCGCATGATCCACGTGGATAGGGTCATCGACGCTTTCCTTTGATCGGCGGTGTGGTGGCGATGGCAGGCCATCGGCACAATCGCCGGCGGCGCGCGTTTGCGGCTTAGCCGTCGGCGTTCAAACGATCGCGCAATTGTTTGCCGGTCTTAAAGAACGGCACGTATTTCGATTCAACCTGCACAGCGGCGCCGGTGCGCGGGTTGCGGCCGACGCGCGAGTCGCGCTTTTTCACTGAAAAAGCCCCAAATCCTCGCAATTCGACACGGTCGCCACTTTCCAATGCTGCCGAAATCTCATTGAAAATGGTCGAAACAATGCGCTCAACATCCCGCTGAAACAAATGGGGGTTAGCTTCCGCCAAGCGCAGAATAAGCTCCGATTTGGTCATTTTTCGACCTCCGCCATCCCAACCCCTCGGCGACGCCTTTATGGCCATCGTTGTCAAGGAGCAAACAAGGATGCCCTGCTTGACGTAAGGCGTCAAGATTAAGCAACTCGCCGAACGCGAGAGCGACACACGGGATACAGCCGCCGACCGCGCGGGGCGGTCAGCGGCAGAGTGAAAAGAAACCTGGCAATTATTCGGGTTTGCTGGCTTCTTCGCGTTGCTTCAGCGCCTCGCCCAGGATATCGCCGAGGACGGCGCCGCTGTCTGAGGATCCAAAATCGGCCATCGCCTGTTTTTCCTCATCGGCCTCACGGGCCTTGATCGACAGGGTTAGGCGGCGGCTCTTGGCGTCGATTTGCGTCACCTTGGCGTCGACTTTCTCGCCCACCGCGAACCGATCGGGGCGTTGCTCGGAACGCTCGCGCGACAGGTCGGACTTGCGAATGAAGCCTGGCATGCCGTCGCCCACCGTCACTTCGATGCCACCGTCGGTCAGGCCGGTAACGGTGCAGGTGACCACCGCGCCCTTGCGCAATTCGGAGGCGCCATCGGCGAACGGGTCGCTGGTCAATTGCTTAATGCCGAGAGAGATCCGCTCTTTGTCGGTGTCGACATCCAGCACCTTGGCTTTGACCATGTCGCCCTTCTTAAAGTCTTTGATGGCCTCTTCGCCGCTGCGCTCCCAATCGATATCCGACAAATGGACCATGCCGTCGATTTCGCCGCTGAGACCGATGAACAAGCCAAATTCGGTAATGTTCTTGACCTCGCCTTCGACCTCGCTGCCAATCGGCGCGGTCGACAGGAAGCTGTCCCACGGATTGTCCATGCATTGTTTGAGGCCCAGCGAGATCCGCCGTTTGACCGGATCGACGTCGAGTACCATGACCTCGACCTCTTGGCTGGTCGAAACGATTTTGCCCGGATGGACGTTTTTCTTGGTCCAGCTCATTTCGGAGACGTGGACCAAACCTTCGATGCCCGGCTCCAACTCCACGAAAGCGCCATAATCGGTGATGTTGGTGACCCGACCGTTGAATTTGGTGCCGACCGGATATTTCAACTCGACGCCTTCCCACGGATCGGCTTCCAGTTGTTTCATGCCGAGCGAGATGCGTTGAGTGTCGGGGTTGAAGCGGATCACCTGAACCTTAACGGTCTGGCCGATCTGCAGGGCCTCGCTCGGGTGATTGATCCGGCGCCAGGCGATGTCGGTGACGTGCAACAAGCCGTCGACGCCGCCCAGATCGACAAACGCGCCGTAGTCAGTGATGTTTTTGACCACCCCTTGCAGGATCTGACCTTCCTTGAGGTTGGCGACCAGTTCCGAACGCGCTTCGGCGCGGGATTCTTCCAACACGGCGCGGCGCGAAACGACGATGTTGCCGCGGCGGCGATCCATTTTCAGGATTTGGAACGGTTGCGGCGTGCCCAACAACGGCGCGATGTCACGCACCGGTCGAATATCGACCTGACTGCCCGGTAAGAACGCGACGGCGCCTGAAAGATCGACGGTAAAGCCGCCTTTGACGCGGCCGAAAATGGTACCGGTGATGCGTTCGCCTTTTTCGAACGCTTGCTCGAGCAGCGCCCAAGCTTCCTCGCGGCGTGCTTTTTCGCGCGACAAAACCGACATGCCGTCACGGTCTTCCATTCGCTCGACATAAACTTCGACAGTGTCGCCGACGGTCAATTCCATGTCTTGGCCGGGAACGCCAAATTCCTTAACCGCGACACGTCCTTCCGACTTCAAGCCGACGTCAATCAGGGCGAAGTCGTTTTCAATGGCGACGATCACGCCCTTAACCACGCTGCCTTCGATGCTGGTCTGTTGGGCGAAGGATTCGTCAAGCAATGCTGCAAAATCTTCAATGGCGGCCATATCGGCGCCGGCGATGGCTGTTTCGGCCATGGATGCTCCTTGTGAGGGTGTCTGACCGCGGGGGCGGTCGCGCCTTTGGTCACGGGGACGAAGGCGGGCTTTGCGGTGGCGGCGGCGGGCGATAAAGCTTGCCGTGGTGCGGCCCGTATGTCCCCTCGCGAACGGGCGTTGGTCCCTGACCAACCACCAGGTTGATAAAAACGACCCTGGCCGGGGGACGGCGCGGGCGCGGTTCACACGTTCTAGCGGGCGATTGTCGCCAGGGCCGCCGCCACCGCGCCCTCGATATCAAGGTCGGTGGTGTCCAACTCGACCGCGTCATCGGCTTGCCGGGTGGGCGCCGTGGCACGGGACGAATCGCGGTGGTCCCTGCGTCGCAGGTCCTCCAGAACGCGCGCATATATACTGGCCTCGCCGCGCGCGATCAACTCTTTATGGCGGCGGGCGGCGCGGGTCTCGATATCGGCGGTGACGAAAAGCTTGTGGTCGGCGTCGGGACAGATCACGGTGCCAATGTCGCGGCCGTCCAAAACCGCCCCCGGGGCTTGCCCGGCGAAGCGGCGTTGCACGTCAACCAGCGCGGCGCGCACTGGCGGGTGAACAGCGATGCGCGAGGCCGCTTCGGCGGTGGCGGCGTCGCGCAGGGCCGGGTCGTCCAGCAGGCGTAAATCCAGTGTCTCGGCGACTTCCGCCGCCCGCGCGGCGTCATTCGGATCGCTTTCGGCCCGCAGCATGGCCAGGCCAACCGCGCGGTAAAGACCACCGGTATCCAGATAGGGCAAATCGAAATGCGCGGCCAAGCGGCGCGCGATGGTGCCCTTGCCGGACGCCGCCGGCCCATCGACCGCGATGATCATGGCGCGGTTGCCGCGTCGACCGTCTCCAGGCGGGCGCCAAGCCCGTTCATCAACGCCATGAAACCGGGAAAGCTGGTGTCGATGGTGCGGGCATCATCGATATCGACCGGCATCGCCGTCGACATGCCGGCGACCAGAAAAGCCATCGCCATGCGGTGGTCGAGATTGGCGGCGATGGTCGCGCCGCCGGGCAGGTTACCGGCGCCAGCGACCGCCAGGCTGTCGGCGGTTTCCTCCACCTGCGTGCCGATCGCGCGCAGACCGCGGGCGGTCGCCGTTAGGCGGTCGCTTTCCTTGACTCGCAATTCGGCCAGGCCCCGCATCACGGTGCGCCCTTCGGCGCGCGCGGCGGCGACAGCCAGGATCGGGTATTCGTCGATCATCGACGGCGCCCGCGCCGCCGGCACCTCGATCGCCCGTAAAGCGCTGGTGCGCACCCGCAGGTCGGCGATCGGTTCGCCACCAATCACCCGGGCATTTTCCCGGCGGATATCGCCGCCCATTTCGATGAGGGTTTCAAATAGCCCAAAGCGCAGGGGATTGGTGCCGATGTTTTTGAGGACAATCTCCGAGCCCTCGGTGATCAAGGCGGCGACCGCCGGGAACGCGGCGGAGGACGGGTCGCCCGGCACGGTGAAATCGGTGGCCCGCAATTCCGGCTGGCCGCGAAGGGTGATGTGGCGGCTGCCGTCGTCGTGATCGACCACTGAAATATCCGCGCCCATGGCGCGCAGCATGGTTTCGGTGTGGTCGCGGGTGGCGTGCGGTTCGATCACCGTGGTGTCGCCGGGCGTGTTCAAGCCGGCCAGCAGAATCGCCGATTTCACCTGGGCCGAGGCGACCGGCAGGGTGTAGGTCAGCGGCAGCGGCGCGGCGGCGCCGGTCACCGCCAGCGGCAGGCGGCCGCCATCGCGGCCGGTGAAGCGCGCGCCCATTTCGGCCAACGGGTCGATCACGCGGCGCATGGGCCGGCCGCGCAGCGAGGCGTCGCCGGTCATCACCGCGGTGATCGGGTGGCCGGCGATGGCCCCCATCAGCAGGCGCGCGGCGGTGCCGCTATTGCCAAAATTCAACACATCGTCCGGCTCAGCGAGGGCGCCGAGGCCGTTGCCGGTCACCCGCCAGCGGCCGTCGGCCAAGCGTTCGACCGCGGCGCCGAGGGCGCGCATGGCCGCCGCCGTCGCCAAAACATCCTCGCCTTCCAACAGGCCGGTGACGTGGCTGACGCCGGTGGCCAAACCGCCGAGGATCAATCCGCGATGGGAAATCGACTTGTCACCCGGCACGGTGATTTCGCCGTGCAGCGCGGCGACGGCGTGGGAGCGGAGGGCGTAGGACATCGCGCGCAACCGTGGCGAAGTGAAACCTGGCGGCCTTTTAGCATGACAGCCCAAAAGCGGCGACCGCATTTTTGTTTTTGACATGGGCCGGTGAAGTGGATATCCCCGCCCTACCCCGTGCAAGGCTGTTTTGGTGAGGCGATTTTGGCGCAATCAGATTTAGGTATTAAGCGTATCTGTCAGGCGTGCGGCGCTCGCTATTTCGATTTGAATAAGCAACCGATCGTCTGCCCGGCGTGTGGGACGCCTTTCGATCCGGAGGCGATCCTGAAGAGTCGCCGGGCCCGCGTGGTCAACGATGATAAACCGGCGGTTGTCGCGCCTGAAACCGAGGCTGAGGCCGAGGCTGACGACGGCGATGAAGTCGATCTCGAAGAGGAAGAAAAGGATGAGATCGACGGCGATGATGACGCGCTGTTGGAGGATGACGATCCGCAAGCCGATATTGAGGGCGAGGGCGTGGTGACGGTGATCGACGAGGGTGACACCAACAATTAACCCGCCGGTCACCCGGGCGCGCGTTTTCGCTTGAAACATCACCTGGAATGTCGCTATACCAGCGGCGTCGTGGGGGGCCATAGCTCAGCTG
>NZLB01000103.1 GCA_002694075.1 Nisaea sp. | reverse complement strand
CGCCATTTCCTCGATCTCGACGATTTCGCGCCGGGCCATTTGCGCGAATTGTTGACGGACGCCAAGGCGATGAAGGCCGGTCATGAGGCGAGCCCGTTGGCGGGCAAGACCCTGGCCATGATCTTCGAGAAACCGTCGACACGCACCCGCGTGTCCTTCGAGGTGGGCATGCGCCAATTGGGCGGCGAGGCGCTTGTGCTGCAATCGAGCGACCTGCAATGGGGGCGCGGCGAAACCGTCGCCGACACCGCGCGGGTGCTGTCGCGCTATGTCGACGCGATCATGATCCGCACCTTCGGCCACGACACCTTGGCCGAGCTCGCCGCCCACGCCAGCGTGCCGGTGATCAACGGGCTGACCGACCGCACCCATCCCTGCCAGTTGATGGCCGATGTCATGACCTTTGAGGAACATCGCGGCAATATCGCCGGTAAAGTCGTGGCCTGGTCCGGCGATGGCAACAACATGGCGACCTCGTGGATCCACGCCGCGGTCAAGTTCGACTTCACCCTGCGTATCGCCTGCCCGGCCGGTTTGATGCCACCGGCCGAGGTGCTCGATTGGGCGCGCCAGGCCGGCGGCCGCGTGGAGGTCACCGTTGATCCGCTGGCGGCCGTCCAGGGCGCCGATTGCGTCACCACCGACACCTGGATTTCGATGGGCGATGACGATTCCGATCGCCATAATCTGTTGGCGCCCTATCGCGTTGACGAGGCGTTGCTGGCCAAGGCCAAGCCCGGCGCCCTGTTCATGCATTGTCTGCCGGCCCATCGCGGCGAGGAAGTGACCGACGCGGTTATCGACGGCCCACAATCGGTGGTTTGGGATGAAGCGGAAAACCGCTTGCACGCGCAGAAAGCCGTTTTGAAATGGTGTCTGACCTAACCACGGCGGGCGCCATGACCAGCACCGATATCTACTTCGAGACCGGTCTCGACGATCTGGTTTTGCCCTTTCAGATCGAGCCCTTTGGCTTGCGCGGGCGCGGCGTGCGGCTGGGGCCGGCGGTCGACACGGTGCTGTCCCGCCACGGCTATCCCGAGCCGGTGGCGCGTTTGTTGGCGGAGATCCTGACGCTCGCCGCCTGCCTCGCCGGGGCGTTGAAATACGACGGTATTTTCACGCTCCAGGCCAAGGGCGACAGCGCCGTGCGGACCGTTGTCGCCGATGTCACCAGCGCCGGTGACTTGCGCGGCTACGCCGCTTTCGACGCCGACAAGGTGGCGGCGGTTGCGGCGGCGGGCGATGACCGCGCCGCCGATGGCAGCGCTTCGGTACCCGGCCTGTTGGGCGGTGGTTATTTGGCCTTCACCGTTGATCAAGGCGCTCATACCGAACGCTACCAGGGCATCGTCGCTTTCGAGGGCACCACCCTGACCGATTGCACCCGCGCTTATTTCCGCGAATCCGAGCAAATCGACGCCGGCCTGACCATCGCCGTCGCCGCGCCGGACCCAGGCGGCGCCTGGCGGGCCGGGGGGTTGATGGTTCAACGCCTGCCGTTTGAGGGCGGTCAGGGCCTGCCGGCCGATGTCACCGTCGAGGAGTACGAGGACGCCTGGCGCCGCGCCATGGTGTTGATGGCCAGCGCCGACGCGGCCGAACTGGTTGACCCCGATCTGCCGGTGGACCGCCTGCTTTATCGGTTGTTTCATGAGGATGGCGTGCGCGCCTATCCGGCCCAGCAGCTCCAAGCCGGTTGCCGCTGTTCGGCGCGCAAGGTGGAAAATGTATTGGTCTCGCTGGCGCCCGAGGAATTGCGTGACTTGCTGATCGACGGACACGCCGTGGTCACCTGTGAGTTTTGCAAAACCGATTATCGGTACAGCGAGCTGGAGATCGCCCGCTTGCGCGCGGCGCGGGCCGAGACCGGCGAATGACAGGGAATTCGATATGCGCCCGTTAACGCGCCCGGTGACGCACGGTTTGACGCACGGTTTGACGCGCGCTGTGACGGGGGTGGTCGCCCTGGTGGTCNTCATGCTGGCCGCCTGCGCCACCGTCGGCCCGCCGGCGGNGCGCCCGACGCTGACTTTCGCCAACCAACNGCCCCTGAACTTGGATGTCGCGGAGATTAGACTTGCCAAGCGCTATGTCCCACCCTTGGCGCCGCCTCATGTCGAACATCTGATGCCGGTGGCGCCCGGCGCCGGGGTCGAACGCTGGGTCCTTGACGTGCCCCGGGCGGTCGGCCGGTCGGGGGTCGCCGAGGTGATTATCAAAGAAGCCAGCGTGCGCGAGGTTGACCTAAAAACCACCGGCGGCTTGCGCGGTCTGCTTACCAACGACCAGGCGCAACGCTATGACGCGCGCTTGGTGGTCGACTTGCGGATCGACGATCCGGCCGGCGGCCGGCGGGGTGAGGTGCGGGTGGTCGTCACCCGAAGCCAATCGGCGGCCGAGGATATCTCGCCCAATCAACGCGAGGCGCTGTGGTTCCGTCTCGCCGAGGCGCTGTTGCACGATTTCGCGCTGAGCATGGATCGTCAGGTGAAAACCGATTTGCCGCAATTCACGCGCTAAGCGCGGCCATGGCCGCCGGACCGGCGATCCGTTATGATCGCCGCTCATCGCAGGCACCGGGAGGAAACAGCATGGCGCCGATCATCGATTACTATATGACGCCGAGTAGCCCGTGGACCTATCTGGGCTCGGAGCGCTTTACCCAGATCGCGCGCGCCGCCGGCGCCACGGTGAACGTCTATCCGGTCAATTACGGCAAGATTTTTCCGGCCACCGGCGGCTTGCCTCTGCCCAAAAGGGCGCCCGAACGGCGCGCCTATCGGATGATGGAACTGAAGCGTTGGGCCAAGTTCCTGAACATGCCGATCATTTTTGAGCCGACCCATTTCCCCTCGACGGCGCCGATCCCAAGCTTGGCGATCACCGCCGCCCGCACCCACGGGCTGGACGCGCTGACCCTCTCCAACGCTATTTTGGCGGCGCTATGGGTCGATGACCGTGACATCGACGACCCGGAGGTGATCAGCCAAATTTGCATCGAGGTCGGGCTTGACGGGCCGAACATCGTGGCCCAGGCGCAAACCGACGCGATCGCCGATCAAATGGCCGCCGACACCGACCGGGCGATGGCCGCCGGGGTGTTCGGCGCGCCGTCCTACGTCATCGACGGCGAGGTGTTCTGGGGCCAGGACCGGGTCGATTTTGTCGCCCGCAAGCTCGACGAAATAACCTAGACCCGATCCCTAGACCCAGCTCTTAGGCCCGACTTGGCGCGGCCGCCGCCACGGCGGCCGAGGCGGAGATCGCCTCGTCGATCATCGCGCGGTCGATGTCGATATGCGTGACCGCCCGCATGAGGGTCGGCCCCATCGCGCTGATGCGCACCTCATGGGGTCGCAGGGCGGCCGAGAATTCGGCGCCGGTCAGGCCGGTTTTGGCGACGTCGAAATAGACCATATTGGTCTCAACCGTCGCCGGATCGAGGTCCAGACCGTCGATCCCGGCCAGCCCCTGGGCCAGGGTTTGAGCGTTGGCGTGATCCTCGGCCAGGCGGTCGACATGATGCTCCAGGGCGTGAACGCCGGCCGCCGCGATGATCCCGGCCTGGCGCATGGCGCCGCCGAATTGATGTTTGAAGCGCCAAGCCTTGTCGATGAAATCGCCGTCGCCCGCCAACACCCCGCCGACCGGACAGCCCAAGCCCTTCGACAAATCGATCCACACACTGTCGCAGGGCGCCGCGAAATCGGCGGCGCTGACGCCCGAGGCGACCACCGCGTTGAGCAGCCGCGCGCCATCCATGTGCAGCGGCAACCCATGCTCTCGCGCCGCTCTGCCAACCGCCTGTAATTGCGCCAAAGGCCACACCGCGCCACCGCCCATGTTGGCCGTGTTCTCAACACTGACCAGCGCCGTTCGCGGCGCGTGGCGGCTGGCCGGGCGGATGGCGGCGACCATTTGTTCGGCGGTGAAGCGGCCGCGGTCGCCAGCGACGGTGCGGGTCATGGCGCCGGACAGGGCGGCCGGCCCGCCGGTTTCAAAATGCAAACCGTGGGAGGAGGCGTCCAAAATGATCTCCTCGCCATGGTCGACCCACACCCGGTAGGCGATCTCATTGCACATCGTGCCCGAGGGCAGGAAAATCGCCGCCTCCTTGCCCAACAGCGTGGCGGTCATGGCGCACAGTTCGTTAACCGTCGGGTCCTCCTGGCTTTGCTCGTTGCCGACCGGGGCGGCGGCCATCGCCGCGCGCATGGCCGCGGTTGGCAGGCTGCAGGTATCGCTGTGCAAATCGATGCGCGGGGCGGTTGGGCCGTTGCCCTGGGGGGCGGTCACCATGGCGAAATCCTTTGTCGATGGAGCGGAGCGGCGATGGTCGGCCTTCGCCGCCACCGGGTCAAGGGGTGTTCCGGCCGGCCGTCCCCGGCGGCATGCCGGCGCGCGCTGGATCCCAACTGGGATCGACGAGGGGGTGGGCGATTTGTTGGCGCAGCGTTGCCATCTGCCGCGATAATCGCTGGCGTTCCTCGGGGTTTAGCGTTTCCGCGTTGGCCAAGCGCCGGCCCAGTGTCTCGACCGCGGCGGCCTGATTGGCGGCGGCATCGGCGTAGCCGGCGTCGCTCAGCAAGACCCAGGCGCGCCCATGCCAGGTCAGCGCCGCCGCCCAGCCGGCGGCGTCACCGGGGACTTGATCGAGGACCGCGTCGGCGGCGGGCGCGGCAACCACCCCCTCGGGCAGCCAGCACACCCGGATCGCCGACAGCGCCAGGGTGAGGGCGTAGAGACGACGCGCGTAGGGCCCGAGGGCCGGGTCGAAAACCCCATTTTGCGCGCACCGCCGGCGGATCACCGCGCGCGACAACCAATCGCTTCGGGTCAACAGGCGGGGCCTTAATTGGGCCTGGCTGTTGCGCAGGCGCGCGCCGCCCGGCGGGCCGTCATCGCCGGCGGCCGTGGCGCCGCGCACGATCTCGGCGTAATCTCGGTCGCCCGCGTCGATGAGGCGAGACAGCGCGCCTTTTTCCGGTGGCGCCTCGGGGTCGGCGAAATACACATAGTCACCGCGCGCTTTGGCGAGGGCGCTGGTAAGGGCCTTCGCGTTAGCTGTCGCCGGTCGTAGCACCTCCACCGACGATGTCAGTGTCGACAGAAAATCCACCGCCGCCTTTTCATCTCCGGATTTGGGTAGAATCACCGACAGGCGGCGGGCGCTCTTAACCACCGCCGGCGCCGGCTCGCGCTGGGAATAGCCGCCCGGCCGGCCGTAGCCGTCGGCGATCAGCGCTTCGACAAAAGCCGGGTGGTCTTGGGCGGCGGCGATGGCACGGTCATAGGCCCGGCGCGAAAAGCGGGTGCGCTCGGCGGCCAGGGCCCGCGTCGCCGGATCGACCGCCGGAAAACGCTGGCTCAGCATGTGGCGATGCTCGGCGCTGACCTTGGCCGGGTCGGCGGACAGGCCACCCGGCCGCATTTCCAGCAGCGGCTGGGCAACCTCATACCAGCGCAGGCCGGCGGCGTAGAGACGGGCCGCGAACGCGGTGTCGCCGGCGATCCGGTAGCGTGCGTCGAAGCCGCCCAATTGGTTGTAGACCCAAGCCGGCACGAGCAAGCTTTCGAAGCGCAGGCACATGGCGATCAGGCAGCGCGCGGTGTAGCCGTCGCGCGTGTGGACATAGGACATCGCATCGTTCGCGCCCTTGAGGGTGGCCAGCGCCCCGACCACGTCGGCGCCGCTGGCGGCGTGATTGCGCAGCAAGGTTTCGACGGCCCCGGGCGTATACACGTCATCGGCGCTGAGCATCATGACGAACTCGCCGGTGGCCAGGGCCAACCCCTTGTTAAGGGCGTCGTAAAGCCCGTCGTCGGGGGCCGAAACGTAATAGTCGAGGACCTCGTCGAAGGCACCGAGAAGGTCGCGGGTGCCGTCGGTCGACCCGCCGTCGAGGACAATGTGTTCGATATTGGGATGGCTTTGCCCTCGCACCGACCGCAGGGTTTCGACCAGGCTGTCGGCGGCGTTCAAACACGGCGTCAGCACCGTCACCAGGGGCCAGTCCGGGTCGCGCCGGCGAAATATGCCGCGCCGTCGCCGGCCGCCCTCGAGGCGATGCGTGCCAGGCAGCCGTGGGAATTTACCGACCACCCGGGCCAGGTCCCAAGCCGGTGATGTGCGCGTGAGAAAGTCCTCCGATACCGGCGCCATGACGGCCTAGAGAGACTGCGTCGATGGGCGTGCGCCTGGGGAGAGGTCGCCGGGTCGGTCGGCGGCGGTGCTGAGCGGGGCGGCCTGCTTGCGTTCGAAGGCGGCCAGTCGGCGCGCGATTTTAGCCGCCGCCAGCGTGCCCACGGCGCGGCGTTGGGCGCGGGTCGGTACCAATTCCTGGGTTGCCAAAAAGCTCGCCGCCTGGTCCTCGAAACCGGCGTCGCTAAGCAGGGTCCAGGCGCGGTCGGCGACTTCGATACGGTCAAGCATGGCCGCCGCGTCAGGCGCCGGCACCGAGGTTTCGTAGCCCGCGCGCGCCGTGAAGATTGGCACGGTCAGCCAGCACACACGTACCGCCGTCAGGGTCGCTAAAATCACGAAATGGCGGTCGATGTCGCCGTCCAGGGTTTCCGGACAGCGGCAGTTACGCGCCAGGCGCCAGCGGAAAATCGCCTGACCACGCCAATCGCTGCGATCCAACAGCGACGGCAGGTTTTGAACCAAAAAATTATAGTGGTTCTTATTTTCGGGCGGGCCGTCGTCGCCTGGCGCGTCCTGGGCTCTGGCGCGGATAATGTTGCCGTAGCTCCGGTCACCCTCGGCGACCAGACGGGCCACGCCGCCGGCCACCGGCGGTGCCGCCGGATCGGCGAAATAGACGAAATCGCCGCGCATCCGCGCCACCGCCCGGTTCAACCGGGCGCCGCGGGTCAGGGCCAGCGGCGCGCGCAGAAGCACAATCCGCTCTTCCTCGGCCGCCGCCGCACGCAGGCCATCGTCCGGTGCCGTGTCATCGAGGGTACAGATGACCTCCACGGTCACGTCGTTCTCGGCGAGATCGAGATAAGGAGAAAGATCCGTGGCACTCAGCGGCCGACCGGCGCCGTCGTCGAGGACTACCGACAGGCGAATGTCGCGCTTGACCACCGCCGGCGCTGGCCGCTCGAACGCATAACCATTGCGTTTCGTGAAACCGCGCGCGATCAGGGATCCGACGAACAGCGGTTGGTCGGCGTTGTCACGGATGGCGGCGTCAAACACATCGCGCGAAAAGTTCTTGAGATCGGCGACCTTGTCGATGGTGGCGGTGTCGATATCGGGGAAAAAGTTGCGCAGCAATCGCTTGTAGTCATGGGACATGGCGGTCACATCCGATGACGCGCCACCGGCCCGGAACTTTTTCAGGGCGCGGGCAAGCTCGTAAACGGTGAACCCGCCGTTCAAAAGCCGCAGCCCAAAATCCGTGTCGGCGATGACGGGGTAGCGCAGATCGAAGGGGCCAATCGCGTCATAAACCGCGGTCGGGACTAACAGCGTTTCCAGCCACAATGTCATCCAATGGTAAAGCGTGAGATCATACGGCAGGCGCCCATAGGGCCGCATGTACCGACCTTCAAGGTCGTGGGCGGCGACCATCGCGCCGACCACATCGGCGCCGCTGGCGACCTGCGCCCGAAGCAACAACTCGATCAATTCAGGATCATAGGCGTCGTCCGCGTTGAGGATCATGACATAGGCGCCATGCGCCAGCGCGAGGCCCCTGTTCATCGCGTCGTAGAGCCCATCATCAGGTTCCGAAATATAATAATCGATACGCCGCCGATGGCGGCGAATCACATCCAAGGTGCCGTCGGTGGAGGCGCCGTCGATGATGATGTACTCGATATTGGGATAGGTTTGCGCGCGTACCGAGGCGACGGTCTCGGCCAAGGTGTCGGCGGCGTTGAAACAGACGGTGATCACCGACACCAGCGGATAGTCAGGCTCCGACCGGCGGTAAATGCCATGGCGGCGCAGCCCGCCCTCGTCCTGGCGCGGGCCGGACCCCCGCGGTGCCCGCAGGTGGCGGCCGGTCACGCCCTGGGGGCGCAGGCGCGGTGGCCGTGCCGTCAAAAAACTGGTCATGGTCGATCCCGTATAAATTCATTTCGGTCAACGACTTTCGCTTAAGATCGCCGCCCGCGTATGGGGCTAAAAAGAATAAGAAGCCTTATCAAAAGGATAGATCGATAGATTTCATCATGTGGTCCGGAAATTTTGGCACGATAAAACGGTAACAAACATTCAGGGCATGAAGTATAGTTAAAGTTATCAAAGATATCTTCCCCATAGTTCTTTGTGTGACGCCCGTCGGCCATTTCCCATCGACGTCAAGAAATCTTGGCGTCAGCCGATATCGATTATGACAGCCGCCAGAGGCCGAGGGATTTTAGATAATCCTGTTTGGCCTCGACCCCGACCATCCAATTGGCGTGGACCAGGATTGGCTGGGCCTGATCCTTCAGCCGGTCGAAGGGTGGCGGGTTGACCAAATGGCCGTTGAAGCCATTGCAAAAAATCGTTTCGGGCAGGGGAAACACCGATTTGACAAAAGTCGGGTCGGCGTTGCGCAAGCGATTAAACGCCACCCCATCGGGAACGCGTTCAGGGTCAACCTGGGCGATGCGATCAAGTTGGTCCAAGACCTGATGGCTGAACAATGACGGCCGAAAGCCCATCACACCGGTGCAATAGAGGGGTGGAAACAGTGCCCGCCCCTCGGTCTGCACACAAATATCGAACCGCTCCAAAACCCGCGACAAATAGGGCGCGGGATCGCCGACAAAGGCGATGTCGATGTCAAAAAACACCACCGGACTGGTGATGCGATTGAGCAGACTCCTGATAAGCGGAAATTTCGCCGTCGTGATGGCGTTGAACGCGGCGCTGTCAAAGTCGTGATATTGAGCTGATTCAACCGTCGTTTCGACGTTAAGCACCCGCACATTCATTTTGGCTAACTCGGTCGTCAAATGGGCGCGGGTGGGTGCCGTGCAACCGCAGAAAACCTCAATGGTCGAGTTGACTCGTCTGAGTGACCCAATGGCGTTGAGGGTCAGGTCGACGACTTCCGCGCCGTGGGACAGAAAAACGAAAATCATNGNGGCTCCGGCGGTNAGGGGCGGNGGCGGCGCGGTAACGCGGTCCGTTCCCAAAGATACCGAGCCAGCCGCGGGGCGGGATGGCGAAAACGGGTAAATTTCGGGCAGGGGGATAAACCGCCGCGACCTCTTGATCCGCCGCGCGGCACCTCCCACATCTCGCAAAACAACCAAATGGGGAGGCTTTTTTGTCCAACTCCAAAGAGGTGGCGCCGCCGCGCCCCCGCCGCTTCGGTCTGAACCTGGACGCCCAGGAACCGCTCGCCCTGCACATCGTCTATGGCCTCTACGCCCTGTCCCTGGTCAGCGCCTTTCCGGCGATTATCGGGCTGATCCTGGCCTGGGTCGCTGGCCAGCATTTAACCGCGCCCTGGTTGATCAGCCATCAGCGCTATCAAATACGCACCTTTTTGATCATGCTGGTCGCCACCGTCATTGGCCTGGCCACCCAATGGCTGCTCATCGGTTTCGTGATTCTGGCCCTGGTCTGGTGCTGGTTCCTCTTTCGCACGGTCAAGGGTTGGCTGCGCCTGTCCAATGAACAGCCGATTGACGACCCCACCGGCTGGTTCTAACGCCGCCTAATCCGCCAAGCCCAGGGCCGCGACCCAGGGCGCCAGGCGGCCGCGGTGGGGCGCCAGCAGGGCGCGAAAACGGCGGTGGCGGCCAGGCGCGTCGTCGAAGTCGGCGGCCAGTCGCGCCGACAGGCCGGCGGCGGCCGGCAAAGCCAGGAACTGATACAGCCGAGCGAAGGCGCCGGGCGGATCGGCCAACGCCTCTTCCAAACTGAATTGATGGACATTGAGCGGCAGGGCGGCGTCGGCCGCCGCCCACAGCGCCATCGCGTGATCGTAAAAGCCGACGATATCGCCGAGACGGGTGAGCAACGGGTCGTCATCGGCCGGCGCCGGCCGGGTCAACCAGGGCGCCAAACAATGATCGGCCGGGTGGCGGGTGAAAATCACCAAACGGGCCAGCGGGAACAGCCGGACGATCCATGCGAGATGAACCATGTTGTGGGCGCCGACGTCGATCACCCCGGCGCCGGTATCATCGCCGCCGCCCGCCAGATCGGCGCGCCGGCGGAGATAATCGGCGCGCAGCGCGGCGGCCTCGGTTGGCTCGAGATGGGCCAAGGCGGCGGCGTCGGCGCCAAGGGCCGGCGCAGCGGTCACCACCTGGCCGATCAAGGCCGGTTCGGTGATCAGCCGCACGCCCGGATGGGCGGCCAGGTGGTCGATCAAGCGGCGCCGTCCGGGATCGGCCAGGCCCAGCAGGAAAACCGGTTCGTCCAAGGCCATCGGCAAGCGCCGCCAGGTGGCCACCGCCGCCGGCGCGAGGGCCGCCGGACCCAACGCGGCGCGCATGTCGGGAACTGCCGCGCCCCCGGCCAAAAGCGCCCGCCGCCGCTGGCGATTGGCCGCCCGGGCGTAATCGGCGGCCAGGCCGGCATGGCCCAAACGCGCCTGGACCGCGGCCAGGGCGTGGTCGAGGGCGCCGGCCGGCAAGCTGTCGTCATCGGCGACCGCGCGGTCGTTGGCGAGGGCCAGCAAGGCGGCGCGGGCGCCGCGCAGATCGCCGGCGTCATGGGCCGCGCGCGCCGCGTCGAAACGGGTTTTCAGGGTTTGAATGGGGCGCACGGGCGACATCCGGGTCGAACGAAAGCGCCGACTATGGCATGGCGCCGGGTTAATGGAAATCGCGGCTGACCACCCGCAAATCGGGTTTGACCTGGCGCGGGTGGGTCGGGGTCGGTACGGCTGCCGGCGCGGCCGACGGCGTGGCCGCGGGCGGCGGTATGCGGCGCGGCGGGCGGGCGCGCCCCTCGTGATGGGGGCGCTTGACCGCGTCGGCATGGGCCAGGGCGCCGCCGAAGGCGCCGTCGATGGTGTCGGCGGGATCGCCGGCGGGCGTGTCGGCGGCGGCAGTCAGCAGGGCCAGGCGGTCGCTCAAATCCTCCAGTTTTTCAGCGATCACATGAGTCACCTGATCGGCTTTTTGCAGCCGGCCGGTGATGCCCAGCAATTTCGCGCCGAGCACGATCCGGCGATGTTTTTCGAACACATCCGGCCAGACGATGATATTGGCGGCGCCGGTTTCATCCTCCAAGGTGATGAAGATCACCCCCTTGGCGGTGCCCGGCCGCTGACGCACCAACACCAGNCCGGCGAGACGCACCCGTTTGCCGTCGGGACGACGGNCCAGGTCGGCGGTCGTCACCCGGCCGCTGGCCGCCAGATCGGCGCGCAGCAAGCTNACCGGATGGGCTTTNAGNGANAGGCGCAGGGCGGCGTAATCGTCGACCACATCCTCGCCCAAGGGCGTCGCCGGCAGGGNCACCGCCGCCTCGCGCTGGGCCACCGCCCGGCCGTCGCGGGCCTCGGCGGCGGCGAACAACGGCAAGGCGCCGGCGCGCGCCTCGGCCGGGCCGGTGATCGCCTGGGCCAGGCCGCGCACCGCCCAAAACGCCCGCCGCCGGTCGAGGCCGCGATAAGCGTCGCCGCGCGCCAGTGCTTCCAAGGCGTTCCAGGACAGGCCACTGCGCCGCCACAGGTCGCGCGGGTCGCGGTAGCCGCCGCCGCGGCAGGCGACCAGGATTTCGGCGTCGTCTTGTTTCACCCCTTTGATTTGGCGCAGGCCGAGGCGCAGGGCGAGGTCACCGGCGGCCGGCTCCAGGGTGCAATCCCATTGGCTGGCGTTGACACAGGGCGGCAGTACCGTCACGCCGTGGTCGCGGGCGTCACGGACGATTTGCGCCGGCGCGTAAAAGCCCATCGGCTGGGCGTTCAACAAGGCGCAGGCGAAGACCGCCGGGTAATGGCATTTCAGCCAGCTGGAGATATAGACCAGAAGCGCGAAACTGGCGGCGTGGGATTCCGGAAAACCGTAATTGCCGAAGCCTTCGATCTGCTGGAAACAACGTTCGGCGAAATCGGGGTCATAGCCATTGCCGATCATGCCGCTGATCATTTTGTCGCGGAAATGGCCGATGGTGCCGGTTTTCTTGAAGGTCGCCATGGCCCGCCGCAATTGGTCGGCCTCGGCCGGGGTGAAACCGGCGGCGACGATGGCGATTTTCATCGCCTGTTCCTGGAACAGGGGCACGCCAAGGGTTTTTTCCAAGACCCCGCGCAAATCGGCCGAGGGATAATCGACGTTCTCCAGGCCCGCGCGTCGGCGCAGATAGGGATGCACCATATCGCCTTGAATCGGTCCCGGTCGGACAATCGCCACCTGGATCACCAGATCGTAAAAGGCGCGCGGTTTCAGGCGCGGCAGCATGGCCATCTGGGCGCGGCTCTCGACCTGGAACACGCCCAGGCTGTCGCCCTTGCACAGCATGTCGTACACCGCCCCGTCCTCGGCCGGCACGGTGGCCAGATCGAGGGGCCGTTGATAATGCTGGGCCAGAAGGTCAAAGGCTTTGCGCACGCAGCTGAGCATGCCAAGGGCCAGGACATCGACCTTCAAAATGCCGAGGGCGTCGAGATCGTCCTTATCCCATTCGACGACCGTGCGCTCGGCCATCGCGGCGTTTTCAATCGGCACCAGTTCATCGAGCCGGCCGCGGGTCATCACGAAGCCGCCGACATGTTGCGACAGATGGCGCGGAAAGCCGATCAACTGGCGCGTCAGGTTGAGCGTCAAGCGCAGCCGCCGATCATCGGGGTCGAGCCCCAGTTCGCGAATGCGCGCGTCGTCCAGGGCGCTGTCGGACCGGCCCCACACCTGGCCGGCGAGATGGCCGACGACATCGCCGGTCAGGCCCATCGCCTTGCCCACCTCGCGCACCGCGCTGCGCGCCCGATAGGTGATCACGGTGGCGGCCAGGCCGGCCCGCGCGCGGCCATATTTGCGGTAGATGTATTGAATCACCTCCTCGCGCCGCTCATGCTCGAAATCGACGTCGATATCGGGCGGCTCGTCGCGCGCCTCGCTGACGAAACGCTCGAACAAGGGGTCGGCCCGTTCGGGGTCGACGGCGGTGATGCCAAGGCAATAGCAGACTGCCGAATTGGCCGCCGAGCCGCGCCCTTGGCACAGGATGCCTTGCTCGCGGGCGAAACGGACGATGTCGTCGACGGTCAGGAAATAGGGCGCGTAGTCGAGCTTGGCGATCAAGCTCAGTTCATGGTCGATCAGCACTTTGACCTTGGCCGGCAGGCCGTCCGGATAACGCCAGGCGGCGCCTTGCCAGGTGCGATGGGCCAATTCGGCCTGCACGTCGCGCCCGCCGGCGGTCAGTTCGTCGGGATATTCATAGCGCAACGCGTCGAGGGAAAAGCGACAGGCGTCGGCGATCTCGACGGTGCGCGCGACGGCCGCCGGATAATCCCGGAACAAA
Organism: Nisaea sp.; assembly: GCA_002694075.1. GTDB lineage: Bacteria > Pseudomonadota > Alphaproteobacteria > Thalassobaculales > Thalassobaculaceae > TMED26. The sequence continues at coordinate 2,982 of NZLB01000103.1, read as the reverse complement.
CGGGCCATTTCGGCCGGCGGCTTCAAATAGCGTTCGGCGTTGGCAGCCAGGCGATAGCCGGCGTCGTCGATGGTGCAATGGTGGCGCACACAGGTCAAAACATCCTGCAGGGGGCGCCGCTCGGGGACATGGTAATGGACCGCGCCGGTCGCCACCAAGGGAGCGCGATGGCGGCGCGCCAATTCGGCCAAATGAGCCAGCCAGGCGCGATCCCGGCCGCCGTAAAGCAAATGCCCGGCGAGCCAGCATTGCCCTCGGAACAGCGCGCTAAACCGGTCCAAATGGCCGGCGAATACCGCGTCCGGACGGGCCGGCGGCAGGACCAGCAGGTGGTGGCCGCCGCCGAGCGCGGCCAGATCGTCGCGTGCTAGGTGACAATTTCCCTTGGCCGCGCGGCGTTTGCCGAGGCTGAGCAGGCGCGACAACCGGCCATAGGCGGCGCGGTCCTGGGGCAGGGCGAGAACACTGGGGCCATCGACCAGATCGAGGCGGCTGGCCACCACATAACGCAGATCGTGGGCGCGCGCCGCCACATGGCCGCGGACCACCCCGGCGAGAGTGTTGTGATCGGCGATGGCCAGGGCGTGGTGACCAAGAGCGGCGGCGGTGTCGACCAATTCCTCCGGATGGGCGGCGCCGCGCAGAAAGCTGAAATTGCTGACCGCTTGCAATTCGGCGTAGCCGGTGATCGGCGCGCTCACGCGAACACCCCGTGCAGGTACCAGGCGGGCGCCTCGCCGCGCTCGGCCAGGCCCAGGCGGTAAAGCCAAAAGCGCCGCCCGTCGGCGTCCTCCACTTGAAAATAATCGCGGGTGCGTGCCGCCTTGCCGTCGACCGTGCGCCACCATTCCGGCGCCAACCGTTCCGGGCCCAGGGCGCGGACCACTTCATAGGTGACGCCGCGCCAGCGGAAGCGGGCCGGCGGATGGTCCGGCAGCAGGGCCGTCGTCTCGACTCCCTCCGGTGGGTCGAACAGGCGTAGCGGGCGGGCCCCGGTGGTCGCCGGCGGCGACGTCGCCGGGTCATCCCATGCGGCGGCGGTGGCGGGGGTGACGGCCTCTTCGGCGCGTTCCGGCAGATGCCTGGCGACTGGCGCTAGGCGATGCACCGCGCCGGCGCCCAAACGGTTGGTCAGACGGTCGACCAAATCGTCGACGGCGGCGGTCGCCGGCGGCGTCGCCCCGGCCAGGTCAAGCAGGCGTGGCGCCGCGCCTAACTCGTCGACGGCGACCGCTTCGAGAATCAGCATGTCAAAGCCGAAGCCGGCGTCGAGAGTTTCAAAATGCGGTTGCAACAAGGCCAAGAGGCCAGCGGCGTCACGGCGCGGTCGGCTCACCCCGATACTGGCCTGACGCGCCGCGCCGTCGACCCCGAAGCACAGCAGGCGGAGTTGGCGGACGCCCTTGTGATCGGCGGCCAGACGTTCAACCAGGCGGGCCAGCAGGCGTTGGCAGGCGGCTGTCACATCGCTGACCAGGGCGATCGGTTCGGGCAGGGTCAAGCGCACCCGATAGGGCGCGACCACCTGCGCCGGGGTGATTGGCTCATCGGCGCGGCCAAGGGCCTGATCCAGGCGCTGACCAAGGGTTTTGCCGAAACGGGCGACCAATGGCGCGCGCGGCAGGTCGTATAACTGGCCGATGCGGCGCAGGCCGCTGAGGGCCAGCCCCTCGACCGTCTTGGCCGGCAGACGCAAAGCGGCGGTCGGTAAGCTGGCGAGGGTGCCGGCTTGCGTTCCGGGATCGATCACATGGCCGCCGGCCGCCAACAGATGCGGCGCGAAACGGGCGACCGCCCAGGCGGCGCCGGCGCTGTCGGCGATACAGGCCTGCCCGCTCAGGCCAAGGCCGGCCAGCCGGCCGAGCAGGTCATCGAGTAATTGCGCCTCGCCGCCGCATAAATGGGCGCAACCGGTGATGTCCAGCCATAACCCGACATCGGCCAGCCCCCCTTCGGCGGCGGTCAGGACGGCGGGGTCGGCGGCGACCCATGGCGTGTAACGGCGGCAAAACGCGATCAGGTGGTCGCGGGCCGCCGTCTCGGCTAGCGGATCGCTGGGATAAAGGCGCAGTTCGGGGAGCCGCGCGCGGGCGTCGCTGACCGCCATTAATGGGCTTAGGCCGGCGTCGCGCGCGCCCTGTGACAAGCCCAACAAAACCGGCCGGCCATGCATTTCGACAGTGGTGGCAAGCGGTTCCGTGGCGCCGCCGCGGCGCCGCCAGGTCAGGCAATCGGTGGCGAAGCTGGGCAGCCAGAGCGACAAGATCCGGCGGCGGCGTCCCGCTTCAAGCGGCGACACGGCCGGGGGCTCCTGGGCGCGTTGCCGCTGACCGCGCGGCTGACCGCGCGGCTGGGCGGTGGTCGGCCCGCGGGGTTTCCGGCGCCGCCGTCAGGCGCGCGTTCAGTGGATCCCACAGCACCGGCCAGACGCCATGGCGATGGCCGCGCGCGCGCAGCAATTCGACTTGCCAAACCGGCCGCCAATCGGTGCCTTGACCGGGCCGCGCGGTGACTCGCCAGCGGCTTTCCACCAAGCCGCCAAGGCCGTGCGCGCTGGCCTCCGGGCGTAGAATGAAACCATGGCCACCGCCCTGTTCGGCGGCCAGTTGCAAGCGGCGGGCGGCGGTCGCGGCGCGGCGGTCGGCGGTGGCTGGCGGCGCCTCCAAAATCGCGGCCATCAGGCCGGGCGTCCGCAAGGCTTCCTCAAAAGCCCATAGGCGGTCCGCGCGCGGGCCGCCGGCCAACCATAAAAGACGGCTTGGATCGACGCCCAAAGCCGCCAGGCCCGGGCCATGGGGTCGGCCGCCATGACGGCCGGCGGTGCGCGCGATCCATAGGACGCGTCCTGTGCCGGCGCGCTTTTGCAAGCGCGCGACAAGAGCGGCGGCGAAACCAAAGGCGGCGCCATCGCGCACCTCGGCCCACCCTTCGCCGACGATCTCATGGACGCGCCCACGGGCCAGCCCGTGCGGGCCCAAGCAC
>NZLB01000102.1 GCA_002694075.1 Nisaea sp. | reverse complement strand
GAGGAGGCCAAAAGCCTGGCCACCGAATTGGATGTCGTCGAAGGCATGCAATTCGACCGCGGCTATCTCTCGCCGTATTTCATCACCAACGCCGACAAAATGATCGCCGAGTTGGACAACCCGTACATTCTGTTGCACGAGAAAAAACTGTCCAACCTGCAAGCCATGTTGCCGATCCTGGAATCGGTGGTGCAGTCCAGCCGTCCGCTGCTGATCATCGCCGAGGACGTCGAGGGCGAGGCGCTCGCCACCCTGGTCGTCAACAAGCTGCGTGGCGGCCTGAAGATCGCCGCCGTCAAGGCGCCGGGCTTCGGTGATCGCCGCAAGGCCATGCTCGAGGACATCGCCATCCTGACCGGTGGCACCGTCGTCTCCGAGGATCTCGGCATCCAGTTGGAGAACGTCACCCTCGACATGCTGGGGTCGTGCAAGCGAGTCAACATCACCAAGGACGAGACCACCATCGTCGACGGCGTTGGCAAAAAAGGCGACATCAAAGCGCGCTGCGGGCAAATTCGCGCCCAGATCGAGGAAACCACCTCCGATTATGACCGCGAAAAACTGCAAGAGCGTTTGGCCAAACTGGCCGGCGGGGTCGCCGTCATCCGTGTCGGCGGCGCCACCGAGGTGGAAGTCAAGGAGCGTAAGGACCGCGTCGACGACGCCATGCACGCCACCCGCGCGGCGGTCGAGGAAGGCATCGTGCCGGGCGGCGGCGTCGCCTTGATCTACGCCGCTCGCGGCCTGGACAAGCTGACCACCGCCAACAACGACCAGCAGGTCGGCATCGACATCGTCCGCCGGGCGATTTCCGCGCCGGCCCGTCAGATCGCCAACAACGCCGGCGAAGACGGCTCGGTGGTGGTCGGCAAGCTGCTCGAGTCGAAAGACAAGGTGTGGGGCTTCGACGCCCAGAACGGCAAATACACCGACATGGTCAAAGCCGGCATCATCGACCCGGCCAAGGTTGTCCGTACGGCGCTGCAAAACGCCGGTTCGGTGGCCGGTCTGTTGATCACCACCGAGGCGATGGTCGCCGACAAGCCGGAGCCGAAGGGCGCCGGTGGCGGCATGCCCGGCGGCGGCATGCCCGACATGGGCGGCATGGGCGGCATGATGTAAGCCAGTCCCCCAAGAAGACAGCGAAAGGCCCGGTGCGAACCGGGCCTTTTTTATTTACCGATTCTTTTACAGTCGAAGGCCATCAACCCGCGGCCGCGAAGGTCGGCGATGAGGGCCGGGCCGCCGGCGAAATGGTGAGTTTGAAAACCGAGGGCGCGGGCGGCGGCGATATTGCGGGCGCTGTCGTCGATGAACAGGGTGGCTGGCGGGTGCAGATCGAAACGGGCGGCGGCGCGCCGGAAAATCGCCGGATCGGGCTTGATCAGCCCTTCTTCCCCGGACACCAGGACAGCGTCGAAGCGGCGCAGCACGTCGAAACGAGCGCGCGTCGCGGCGAAGGTTTCGCGGCTGAAATTGGTCAGGCCGTAAACCGGCAAGCCGCGGTCCTTGAAATGGTCGAAGACTTGCCGCGATTCGGCGATGGCGCCGGGGATCATTTCCTGAAAACGGTCATAAAAGGCGGCGATTTCACCCGCGTAATCGGGCCATCGCGCGGTCAGTGACGCGGTCGCCGCCGCCAGGGTGCGGCCGCGGTCCTGTTCCTCGTTCCAGGCCCGGCTGCAAACCTCGGTCAAAAACCACTCGATCCGCGCGCGGTCGGGGGTGCCGTCGGGACAAATGAAGATCTTGCGGTAAAGGTGGCGCGGGTCTCATTCAATCAGGACATTGCCGACATCGAAAAGCACGGCGGTAAGGCCGCCGGCGTTCATCAGCGTGCGCCGTTCTCGGGCCGCGGGCGGGCGAAACGGGCGGCCGCGCCGCGCTCGATGGCGGCGGCGGTCATGCGGTCGACGTCCAGGCTGTGGCGCATCATTTCGAGCAACCGCAGTTCTTCCTGGGTGGCCACGCCGTCGACCGCGACCACGTCGCAGGCGAGCGCGTACGCGGTCGGGTAAAGGCGCGCCGGCATGGCGCCCTTGATCAGAGCGATGGCCGTCTCGATGCCATCCTCCTCGCTTAGCAGTTCGATGCAGGAGGCGGCGATGGGGCCGAAATTGGCGCGCTGGAAATCGGCAAAAATCGGCAACACCAACATGGTCTCATCGATCGTCATCAGTTCCGATTCGCGCACCTCGCCATCGGCGGCGGCGGCCAAAACCATGGCGTAGATCAAGCCGGAATGGTGGTTGTCCAGGGGCATCTGCGGCGCTTTCCCGGTCGGCGGGGCATCTCCCCGTCACGTCGGAGGCAAAATAGCCGGGAATGGCCTTGCTGTCACGGGCCGGTTAAGGTCCGGCCATGGAACCTGTTCTAACCGTCGCCTTGCCGGTTTTCGCGATCATCGCCGCCGGCTATTTGAGCGGCCGCGGCGGCCTGTTTGGCCCGGCGGCGAGCCAGGTGCTCAACGATTTCGTCTATTACATCACCTTTCCGGCGATGATCTTTCTGTCGATGGCCGAGGCGCCGGTGGCCGAAAGCTTGAACCCGCGCCTGCTGGCGGCGTTTTTCGGCGGAGTCAGCGGGGTCGCCGCCGTGGTCTGGATCCTGGCCGCCGTGCGCGCGCTCGGCGGCCGGCCGGTGCGCCCGGCGGAAGAGGTGGTGCGCGCCCTTAACGCGATGTTCGCCAACACCGGCTATCTCGGCGTGCCCCTGGTGGCCATCGCCTATGGCGCCGAGGGGTTGCGCCCGGCGTTGGTGCTGGCGGTCTACAACGCCGCCCTGTTGACCGCGCTGGGCATTTTCCTGATCGAACTGGACCGCCGGCGCCATGGCGGCTGGCGCGCCATGGTTGGCGATGTCGCCGCCAGCCTGTGGCGCAACCCCTTGCTAATGGCCGCCTTGGCCGGTCTGGCCTGGTCGGCGAGCGGGCTGGCCCTGCCAGCGGCGATGGTCAATTTGGCCGAACTGCTCGGTGCGGCGGCGCCGCCGGCGGCGCTGTTCGCCATCGGCTTGTTCATGGTCGCCAAATCGCTGACCCACGGCTGGCCGGAAACCTTGTGGCTCAGTGCGTTGAAGCTGCTGTTGCAGCCGGCGATCACGGCGGCCCTGGCCTTTGGCCCGTTGGCGCTCGACCCGTTGACGGCGTCGGTGGCGGTGTTGTGCGCGGCCTTGCCGACCGGCTCGCTGGTGTTTGTGATCGCCGCCCGTTACGACATCCTGGTGGCGCGCGCGACCGCGATCATCGTGGTCTCGACCTTGCTGTCGGTGATCACCTTGTCGGCGCTGTTGTCGGCCCTGGCGCCGGCGGGCTAGACTACGGCAAACATTTTAAAGGATTTATGCCCGATGACTTCGCTTCCCGCCGATCCCCTGGACCAGGGCGGTATCGCCGCCTTCGCGCTCGCCCTGCGCCGTGGCGAGACCACCGCCGAAGCGACGACGCGCACCTATCTGGCGCGCATCGACGCCCTCAACCCACGCCTGCAAGCCTATCAACATGTCGACGCCGAACGGGCCATCGCGGCGGCGCGGGCGATCGACGGTCTGTTGGCCAGCGGCACCGATCTTGGCCCCTTGATGGGCGTGCCGGTCGGGATCAAAGACATTATCGCCGTCGACGGCATGCCGACCACCAACGGCTCGCTTCTGGACACCGCGCATATCACCGGGCCGGAAGGGGCGATGGTGCAACGCTTGAAAAGCGCCGGGGCGGTGATCTTGGGCAAAACCAAAACCGTCGAGTACGCTTTTGGCGCGACCGGCGTGAACAGTGTCCGCGGCACCCCCTGCAACCCTTGGGACAGCGCCGTGCACCGTACGCCCGGCGGCTCGTCCAGCGGCTCCGGCGTGGCCACCGCGGCCGGTCTGGCGGCCTTCACCATCGGCACCGACACCGGCGGGTCGGTGCGCATTCCGGCCACCCTCAACGGCATTTTCGGCCATAAGACGACGGTCGGCATGTGGCCGACAGACGGTGTGTTTCCGTTGTCGCCGACGCTTGATTCGATTGGCCCCTTGTGTCGCACGGCGGCCGACGCGGCGATCGTGCACAGCGTCATGAACGAGGTTGAAATTCCTCTGCCGGGGCGTCTGAAGGGGCTGCGTTTGGGCCGCCCGACCGCCCATTTCTATGACAATTTGGACGATCAGGTGGCGGCCTGCATGGCCGCCGCCGAGGCCGCCTTGGTCGACGCCGGGGTGGAGTTGGTCGATGTCGACCTGCCCGGTGTCGAGGAGCGGGTGTGGCTGTTCCGCAGTATCGTGCCGGCCGAGATGATCGCCAGCCTCGGGCGCGACCTGTTCGAGGCCGAGCAGGATCGCATGGACCCGGTCAGCGCGGCGCGCGCGGCGGTCGGCCTGACCGTCGATGCGGTCACCCATGTCGCCGCCCAGCGCCGGCTGGAGACCTTGATGTGGGAAGCGGCCGAGGCGTTCGGCGATTTGGATGGCTGGATTTCGCCGACCTGCCCGTGCCTGCCGATGCCGATCAGCGAGGTCACCGACGCCGCGCATTTGAAACAGGCGATGCTGCCGTCGCAAAATACCCAGGCCGCGAATCTTTACGGAATCTGCGCGATCAGCACGCCAATCCACCATTTCGGCGCCAACCTGCCGGTTGGCCTGCAGGTGATGTGTCCGGCCGGTTATGACAGCGAGGCGTTGGCCATCGGCATGGCCATGGAGACGACCTTCGGCCCGGCGCCGAAGCCGGATCTCGACGCCTTCCTAGGCTAAAACGCGCGACGGCGGCGCTCAGACCTGAGTGCCGCCGACCGTCAGTCCGTCGATGCGCAAAGTCGGTTGGCCGACGCCGACCGGCACGCCTTGGCCATCTTTGCCGCAGGTGCCGATGCCGTCGTCGAGGGCCAGGTCGTTGCCGATCATCGAAATGCGCTTCATCACGTCGGGGCCGTTGCCGATTAGCGTCGCGCCCTTGACCGCCGGGCCGATTTTGCCGTCCTCGATTAAATAGGCCTCGCTCGCCGAAAAGACGAATTTGCCGGATACGATATCGACTTGACCGCCGCCAAAATTCACGGCGTAGAGGCCGTTTTTGACCGATTTCAAGATTTCCTCGGGGTCGTGTGCGCCGGCCGCCATGAAGGTGTTGGTCATGCGCGGCATGGGATGGTGGCGATGGCTTTGCCGGCGGCCGTTGCCGGTCGCCGGCACGCCCATCAGGCGGGCGTTTTGGCGGTCCTGCATATAGCCGACCAAGATCCCGTCCTCGATCAGCACATTGCGTTGGCTGGCCGTGCCTTCGTCATCGATGGTCAGCGACCCGCGCCGGTCGGGCAGGGTGCCGTCGTCGATCACGGTGACGCCTTTGGCCGCCACCCGCTCGCCGACCAGGCCGGAGAAGGTCGAGGTTTCCTTGCGGTTGAAATCCCCCTCCAGGCCATGGCCGACCGCCTCGTGCAGCATTACGCCGGGCCACCCCGGGCCGAGCACGACATCCATCTCGCCAGCTGGCGCGGCCACCGAGTCCAGATTGGTCAGGGCGATTCGCAGCGCCTCGTCGACATGGCCGCGCCAGGTCGTCGGATCCAGATAGTGATCGTAGAGCACCCGGCCGCCGGCCCCGTAGCCGCCGGTTTCCATGCGGTCGCCATCGCCGACCACGACACTGATGTTAAGCCGTACCAGCGGGCGAATGTCCGCTGTCCGCGCGCCGTCACCGCGCAGGATTTGCACCGCTTGCCAGGTTCCGGCGAGCGACGCGCTGACCTGTTTGACGCGCGGATCCAGGCCGCGCGCATAGCTGTCGATATCCTGTAAAATCTTAACTTTCGCCGCGAAATCAACGGCTTCGAGGGGGTTGTCCTCAATATAGAGGGCGCGGTTGGTCGCCGCCGGCGCGGCCGCGAGGCTGCCGCTGTGGCCATCGGTGACGGCGGTCACCGTCTTGGCGGCGCGGCGGATGGCGTTCAAAGACAAGTCCGAGGCGAAGGCGAAACCGCGCGCTTCGCCGGCGATGGCCCGCAAACCGAAGCCTTGGCTGGTGTCGAAGGCGGCGGTTTTGAGCCGGCCGTCGTCAAAGGCCAGGCTTTCGGACTGGCGATATTCCAAAAACAACTCGCCGTCATCGGCACCATTAAGGCTTTCGGCGACCAGCCGCTCGGTCTGATCAAGATCGAGATCGGCGCGGTTAAAGAAGATGTCGTCGGTACGGGCGAGATCGGCCATGATTTAACCTTTCAGACGCGCCAGCGCGCGGGGGTGAACCGGTTTCACCGACATAGCTCGCGGCCGGGGGGTTGTCGATAGTTGGAAACACATAATCGTTAGTTATTAGCGGCGTAGACTGCGTCGATTTGAACCCCTTCGAGCGGGCTCCGGCGATTGCCTTCCCCCCTGAAACATGGCAATGATTTGCCATCAAGGGCGAGGCCTGCGCGCCTTGGCCACGGGGGACAAGAGAGATAAAAACATGCGCACAATGAAACCGCATCGGTCGTTGTTAGCCCTGGCCGGGCTGTTCACCTTGCTCGGTATGGCCGCGCCGGCGATGGCCGCCCAGCCCGAGCCTTGGCAGATGAATTACCAGGATATGGTGACCCCGGTCGGCGCGTTGGTCGACGACTTCCACAACCTCCTTTTGGTGGTCGAATTCGGTATCGCCATTTTCGTGTTCGTGCTGCTGGCCTACACCTGCGTGCGGTTCCGTCGGGCGGCCAACCCGAACCCGTCGAAAACCACCCATAACACGTTTATTGAGGTGATTTGGACCGCCGTGCCGGTCCTGATCCTGGTGGTGATCGCGGTGCCGTCTTTTAAGTTACTGTATTACATGGACAAAACCGCCGAGCCGGATTTGACCGTCAAGGTGACTGCCAACCAATGGTACTGGGATTACGAGTATCCCGACCAAAATGGCTTGGTGTTTTCAAGCAACATGCTTGACGAGGAAGAGGCCAAAGAGGCCGGCGATCCGCGCCTCCTCGGCGTCGACAACCCGTTGGTCGTGCCGGTCGGCAAGAACATCCAGGTTCTGGTGACCAGCAACGACGTCATGCACTCGTTCTTCGTGCCGTCCCTGGCGGTNCAGATNTATGGNATCGCCGGCCGCTCNAANGAAACCTGGATGCGCATCGACAANGCCGGCACCTACTACGGCCAATGCAATCAGATCTGCGGCGTGAACCATTCGTTNATGCCNATNAAAGTGATCGCCGTCGAACAAGGCGAATACGACCAATGGCTGGTCAAGGCGAAGGAAGAGTTCGCCCTGAACANCGCATCACCCAAGCTGAAGCTGGCGTCGGTCACCACCGACCGCGCGCCGCAAACCAATTGAGCTTCGTGGAGAAAGATCAATGAGTACGACCGCCGCCCACGTGGACGACCACGGACATGACGCGCCGCACGGTTTCGTGCGCCGCTGGCTGTATTCAACCAACCATAAGGACATCGGCACGATGTACATCGTGTTCGGCGGCCTCGGCGGGATCGTCGGGCTGCTGATGTCGATTTACATGCGGATGGAACTGCAGGCCCCCGGTCTGCAGTACATGACCGACGGTAATGTGTGGAACGTGCTGGTCACGGCCCATGGTCTGATCATGGTTTTCTTCTTCGTCATGCCGGTGGTGATCAGCGGTTTCGGCAACTGGTTCGTGCCGTTGATGATCGGCGCGCCGGACATGGCGTTTCCGCGAATGAACAACATCAGCTTTTGGCTGATGCCGCCGGCTTTGCTTTTGTTGGTGACCTCGATGTTCGTCGAAGGCACCGGCGGCGCGCCGGGCGTGGGCGTCGGTTGGACCATTTATCCGCCGTTGTCAGGCGGCTTGCAGACCGGCATGGCGATGGATCTGGCGATCTTGTCGCTGCACTTGGCCGGCGCCTCGTCGATCTTGGGGGCGGCCAATTTCATCACCACCATTTTCAATATGCGCGCGCCGGGCATGACCCTGCATAAGATGCCGCTGTTCGTGTGGTCGGTGCTGGTCACCGCCTTCTTGCTGCTGCTGGCCGTGCCGGTGTTGGCCGGGGCGATCACCATGTTGCTGACCGACCGCAATTTCGGCACCGCGTTCTTCGATCCGGCCGGTGGCGGCGACCCGGTGCTGTTCCTGCATCTGTTCTGGTTCTTCGGCCACCCTGAAGTTTACATCATGATCCTGCCGGCCTTCGGCATTGTTAGCCAGATCGTTTCGACCTTCTCGCGCAAGCCGGTCTTCGGGTACCTGGGCATGGCTTACGCGATGGTCGCCATTGGTTTCGTCGGCTTCATCGTGTGGGCCCACCACATGTACACGGTTGGCCTGCATGTCGACACGCGGGCCTACTTCACGGCCGCGACCATGGTCATCGCGGTGCCCACCGGGGTGAAAATCTTCTCGTGGATCGCGACCATGTGGGGCGGCTCGATTGAGTTCCGCTTGCCGTTGATGTGGGCGCTGGCGCTGATCATCTTGTTCACCATCGGCGGTGTCACCGGGGTGGTGTTGGCCAACGCCGGGATCGATATGACCTTGCACAACACCTATTTCGTAATCGGCCATTTCCATTACGTGCTGTCGATGGGCGCTTTGTTCGGGATTTTCGCCGGGATTTACTACTGGTTCCCGAAGATGACCGGCTACAACTACAGCGACAAACTAGGCAAACTGCATTTCTGGCTGACCTTTATCGGCGTCAACCTGACCTTCTTCCCGATGCACTTCTCGGGCTTGGCCGGGATGCCGCGGCGCTACATCGATTACCCCGACGCTTTCGAGGGTTGGAATTTCGTTTCCTCGATTGGTTCTTACGTCTCGGGGATTGCCTCGCTGGTCTTCCTGTTCGTCGTGTGGGAGGCCTTCACGGCCAAGCGCAAAGCCGAGGATAACCCCTGGGGTGAGGGCGCTGACACCTTGGAATGGAGCGTTTCGTCGCCGCCGCCGTTCCACACCTTCAATGAACTGCCGAAGGTTAATTGATCCTTCGCGACGACGAGCGAGGCGCGCGCTAATGACTGATTCGACACTTCACGCGGACACGGCAAGCGACGCCGTGTCCGTTGTTGATGGCGGTACGGTGGGCGATTACATCGCGCTGCTGAAGCCGCGTGTGATGTCGTTGGTGATTTTCACGGCCTTTGTTGGCTATGTGCTCGCGCCTGGCGCTTTGCACCCGGTTTTGGGCGCCATCGCCATTTTGGCGGTCGCGGTCGGCGCCGGGGCCTCGGGCGCGATCAACATGTGGTACGACCGTGATATCGATGCGGTCATGGCGCGCACCAAGGGGCGGCCGATCCCGGCTGGCCGCGTTAACGCCGACGAGGCGCTGGCCTTCGGGGTGGTGCTGTCGATCGGCTCGGTGGTGGTGATGGGGCTGGCGGTAAACTGGCTCGCCGCCGGCCTGTTGGCCCTGACCATCGGCTATTATGTCTTTTTTTACACCATGTGGCTAAAGCGCCGAACCCCGCAGAATATTGTTGTGGGCGGTGCCGCCGGTGCCTTTCCGCCGATGATTGGCTGGGCCGCCGCGACCGGCGAGGTGTCGATCGAATCACTGGTCCTATTCGCCATTATCTTCATGTGGACGCCGCCGCATTTCTGGGCTTTGGCGCTTTACCGGAGCGGCGATTACCGCGCCGCCGGCGTGCCCATGCTGCCAGTGGTTGCCGGTCGCGCCGAAACCCGCCGCCAGATCGTCATTTATAGTGTGCTCTTGGCGCCCCTCGGCGTGGCACCATGGTGGCTCGGTTTTGCGGGACCGTTTTACGGCAGTGTCGCCGCGGTTTTGGGCGGGGTCTTTCTATTGGGTGCCATGCGTGTCTGGCGCGACGACCAGGAGAGGCACTGCCGCCAATTGTTCGGCTTTTCCATCCTCTATTTGTTCGCGATTTTCGCCATGTTGTTGGTGGATCGCGGCATCGCCGTCTTGTGAGCGGCGAGGAGCGTGATCCATGGACCGGAGACCTGAGATGACCCCGCCGGAAATCACCGCCCTGTATGAGCGCAAGCGTGGCAAAAACCTGGCGGTGCTGGGCGCCATCGCGGCGGTTTTCGTGTTGTTTTTCGCGATCACCATTATTCGGATGTCCTAGGCGATGGCGGCGACCCGATCCTTGGCGGCGGCGCGCCGCACCGGCAACCGGCGCACCATTTTCGCGGTGGCCTTGGTCGGGTGCGGCATGCTCGGCTTGTCGTTCGCGGCGGTCCCGCTCTACGACCTATTCTGCCGGGTGACCGGTTATGGCGGCACCACGCAAGTAGCGGCGAGCGGTGCGGGACAAATCCTTGACCGTGAAATGGTGGTGCGCTTCGACAGCTCGGTAAACCGCAAGCTGCCCTGGCATTTCACGCCGGAGGTGGTCAGGCTCAAGGTGCGCGTGGGGGAAACCAATCTGGCCTCCTACACCGCGACCAATCAGGGCGACGCGCCGTTGGTCGGGACCGCGACATTCAATGTGACGCCCGATAAGATGGGCCAGTATTTCAATAAAATTGAGTGTTTTTGTTTCACGGAGCAGGTGTTGAACCCGGGGGAGACGGTGCATATGCCGGTCTCGTTTTTCATCGACCCGGCCATCGCCGAGGATGAAAATCTGGCGGATGTGACGACGGTGACCTTGTCCTACACGTTTTTCCAGGCCGAGGATCAAAGCGCGGCGCAAAGGCCGCAGGTAAGTGAATTCAGCGAGCGCCCACGCGCGGCGTTGGCAAATTAGGGGGGAACGCTCGGCGTTAAGACCGAACGTCCAAAATCAAAGAGGGCAGCCATGAGTGCGCAAGATGTAAAACACACCTATCACCTCGTTGAACCGAGCCCGTGGCCGGCGGTCGGCGCCTTCGCCGCTTTGACCACGGCCTTTGGCGCGGTGCTGTATATGCATGAAAAGCCGTTTGGCGTGGTGCTGCTGATCGTCGGCTTTCTGCTGGTTCTCGGCACCATGTTCTTCTGGTGGCGCGACGTGGTGCGCGAAGCCGAGCATCAAAACCACCACTCTTTGGTGGTCCAGATCGGTCTGCGCTACGGCATGATGCTGTTCATTTCCTCCGAGGTCATGTTCTTCGCGGCCTTTTTCTGGGCATATTTCGACGCGTCGCTGTACCCCGATGGCGGGGTGTGGCCGCCGGAGGGGATCAAGACCTTCGACCCCTGGGACATCCCCTTGATTAACACGCTGATCTTGTTGACCTCGTCCTGCACGGTGACCTGGGCGCACCACGGCATCATCGCCGGTAACCGTGACGCCTTGATCAAGGGCCTGACTGCCACGGTGGTGTTGGGCGCGATTTTCACCGGTTTCCAGGTTTACGAGTATGACCACGCGGCCTTCGGTTTCACCGACGGCATTTACGCCTCGACCTTCTACATGGCCACCGGCTTCCACGGGTTTCACGTGCTGGTCGGCACCTTGTTCCTGTTGGTCTGTCTGATCCGCGCGCGGGCCGGGCATTTCAAACCGGAACAGCATTTCGGCCTCGAGGCGGCGGCCTGGTATTGGCATTTCGTCGATGTGGTGTGGATTTTCTTGTTCGCCTGCATCTACGTTTGGGGTCAGTAACACGCGAATTCCGCCGGCGGTCGGGATCCCCCCGCACCGTTGGCGCCCTTGATTGCGCGCCCGCCTTTGTGCGGGCGCGTCTCGTTTCTGGGGGCTGTCGCCCGGCGCGGCGGAAAGCGCCGATGAAGCCTTGCATTCGCGGCGTTTTCCGCCACCTCTTAGGCACCACCATTTTTTGCGCCGGGAGCGCGCTCGCCCATGTCCTCCTTCTTCATGCGCCATTTTGGCTTTCAGCCGACGCTATGGCCGACGTTATTCACCGTGCCGGCGTTGGTGGTGATTTTGGCTTTGGGCTTTTGGCAATTGCAGCGCTTGCAGGAAAAACTGGCGGTGATCGAGGCTTTCGAGGCGCGGGTAACGGCGCCCGCGGTCGCGCCCCCGCCGGCCGGTGCGCCGGTCGCGGAGATCGAATTCCAGCGTGTTTCGGCAACTGGCCGTTACCTCGCCGACAAGGAGGTGCTGATCCTTGGCCGGCCGTTTGATGGCAACACAGGCTTTCATGTGGTGGTGCCCTTCGCCCTTGACGACGGGCGGGTGATTTTGATCAACCGCGGCTGGATTCCGGAGAAATTCGGTCCGCTTCTGCGCCGGCCGGCCCGCTTGGCGCCGCCGCGCGACAGCGTCACGGTTAATGGGCTGGTCCATGTGGTGCGGCCGAAAGGGCGTTTTGTGCCCGATAACGAGCCGGGCCGGGACATGTGGTTTACAATCACACCGTCGGAGATTGGCGCCGCCAAAGGCCTCGACGCGGTCGCCACCTATTACATCGACCGTTTGCGGCCGACCCCGCGCGACCGACAATTACCGATTGGCGCGTCGACCGAGGTGTCGGTGCGCAATGACCATCTGCAATACGCCATCACCTGGTTTAGTTTCGCGATCTCGCTGGCCGTGATTTACGTCCTTTATCACCGCCGACGTAGCCGCGAAGCGGTGGCCGCCGAAGACTGACGGGCAAACGGAACGGGGAAGACGAAAAGGCACCTTCAGGCGGCGGCTGATGTTGGGTCCGCCAGTAGTTGGTGCTTGCGGAAGCTGGCGTCGACCAGCGGGTATTCCCACAACCGCCGCTTCCTGGCGCGCGAGGGGTGGGTAATCGCAGTCCAGATCGATGGTCGAGGGTCGCTAATACATGATAATCGCCGCGTAGATGCCGAGCGCCGCCTTGCGCGCCCCGTTCATCCAGGCTTGGTCGGCCAGGGTGTGTTTTTCCAAAATGGTTAACTGATTGGCCAAATCCTGGCGCGCGTCGGCACGGGGCGGGCCG
>NZLB01000101.1 GCA_002694075.1 Nisaea sp. | reverse complement strand
GCCGATATCCGTGAGTTTAACATGCCCGCGACCACCCCCGGGTTGAACGATGTCATCGCCGGCTTCGAAGCGGCCGGCAAACCGGTTGTCGCGGCGATTCACGGCACCGCCCTTGGCGGCGGCTTGGAAACCGCGCTCGGCTGCCACTACCGCGTCGCGCTGAGCAGCGCCATGGTCGGCCTGCCGGAGGTCAAATTGGGGTTGTTACCCGGCGCCGGCGGTACCCAGCGCCTGCCCCGCCTGACCGGCGTCAAAGCCGCCATGGCTTTGATTTCGACCGGCGATTTCGTGCCGGCCGCCAAAGCCCTTGATATGGGCATTATCGACCAGGTGGTTGACGGCGACCTGCTGGCCGGCGCGCTCGCCTACGCGCGCCAATTGGTGGCCGATGGCGCGGCCCTGAAACGGGTGCGCGATCTGACCGCCGAATTGGCCGAAGGCGAGACGGTCGACGCCTTGAAAGCCGCTCAATTGGAGGCGGTGGCGCGCCGCACCCGCGGCCAACCGGCGCCGGAAAAGTGCCTCGAATCGGTGGCCAACGCCGTGACCATGCCGTTCGACGCGGCGCTCGCCCGCGAACGGGAAATATTCGAGGAATTAAAAACCGGGCCGGAGAGCCAAGGGTTACGCCACGCGTTTTTCGCGGAGCGCGCGGCCGGCAAGGTTCCTGGCGTCACCAAGGAGACCGCCACGCGGCCAATTGAAAAAGTCGCGGTGATTGGCGCCGGCACCATGGGCGGCGGCATTTCCATGAACTTCGCCAATGTCGGCATCCCGGTGACAATTATCGAAACCGAACAGGCCGCCCTCGACCGCGGTCTCGGCATTGTCGAGAAAAATTATGCCGCGACCGTATCGAAAGGCCGCCTCAGCCAAGAGAAAATGGACCAGCGCATGGCCCTGTTGAGCGACGCTCTCGACCTCACGGCGGCGGCCGACGCCGACATTGTCATCGAGGCGGTGTTCGAGAACATGGCCTTGAAAAAAGAGATTTTCGCCAAGCTGGATGAGATTTGTAAGCCCGGCGCGATTCTTGCCAGCAATACCTCGACCCTGGATGTCGACGAAATCGCCAGTGTCACCAAGCGCCCGCAAGATGTTATCGGCACCCATTTCTTCAGCCCCGCCAACGTCATGAAACTGTTGGAAATCGTGCGCGGCGAGAAGACCGCGCCCGACGTTCTCAACACAACTATGAAATTGGGCAAAAAAATTCAAAAAGTGCCGGTCGTGGTCGGTGTTTGCGACGGCTTCGTCGGCAATCGCATGCTCCATGCCTATACCCGCCAGGCCGGCTTTCTGATCGAGGATGGCGCCCTGCCCCAGGATGTCGACCGAGTGATCTTCGATTTTGGCCTGCCAATGGGGCCCTTCACGATGGGGGACATGGCCGGGCTCGACGTCGGCTATCGAGTCCGCCAGGAGCGGGGCCGACCGCCGGCCAATTACCGCTATTCGGAAATCGCCGACAAGGTGGTCGAGATGGGCCGCCATGGGCAGAAAACCAACGCCGGCTGGTACCGCTATGTCGAGGGTAATCGCACGCCCCAACCGGATCCGGAGATCGAACGTTTGATCCTCGACAGCGCCGCCGCCGCCGGCATCGCCCGCAAGGATTTCGACGATACCGAGATTTTGCATCGCTGCATGTTCGCGTTGATCAACGAGGGCGCCAAAATCCTCGAGGAAGGCATGGCTTACCGGGCCAGCGACATCGACGTGATTTATGTCAACGGCTATGGCTTCCCCTCGTTCCGCGGCGGACCGATGAATTTCGCCGATCAGGTCGGCGTCGACCAAGTCTACGCCACCGTCAAAGCGATGTACGAAGCCGGCGACGAATGGATGGCGCCCGCCCCATTGCTGGCCAAACTGGCCGCCGAGGGCAAATCCTTCGCCGACTATGACGCTGAAATCGCCGCTTGAGGAGCGCTAAAATGACCAACACGATGCAACGGGTGGTCCTGGCGGCGCGGCCCGAAGGGGCGCCCAAGGACAGCGATTTTCGTTTGGAAGAAGCCCCGGTGCCAACGCCCGGCGACGGCGAGTTTTTATGCCGGACCATTTATCTGTCCCTCGACCCCTATATGCGCGGGCGCATGGATGACAAAAAGTCCTACGCCAAACCGGTGGCCATCGGCGGCGTCATGGAAGGCGGCACGGTAAGTGAGGTGATCGCCTCCAACCACGGCGATTTCCAGGTCGGCGATATTGTCGAAGCGCGCACCGGTTGGCAGACCCACGCGATTTCGAACGGCGCCGGCATGCGCAAGATCAACGCCGCCGTCGCCCCGATCAGCACCGCCCTTGGCGTGCTTGGCATGCCGGGCATGACCGCCTACGCCGGCATGCGCAACATCGGTCAGCCGAAGGCGGGTGAGACGGTGGTGGTCGCCGCCGCCTCGGGCGCGGTGGGCGCGGTGGTTGGCCAAATCGCCAAAATTCACGGCTGCCGGGCGGTCGGCGTCGCCGGTTCCGACGATAAATGCGCCTATGTCACCGACACGCTGGGCTTCGACGCCTGCGTCAACCACAACGACCCGGATCTTCGCCGTTTGCTGAAAGAAGCCTGCCCTGACGGGATCGACGTCTATTTCGAGAACGTCGCCGGCAAGGTCCTGGAAGCGGTGATCCCCTTGCTCAACCCGTTTTCACGGGTGCCGGTTTGTGGTTTGATCGCGCAATACAACGCCACCGGACTTGGAGACGGCAAAAACATGCTGCCGGTGCTGATGCGCCAAACTTTGACCAACCGGGTCCTCTGGCGCGGCTTCATCGTCAGCGACTTTTGGGATCAATTTCCCGATTTCGAAATCGCCATGGGTGAATGGATCAAAACCGGCCAGGTCACCTTTAAGGAAGACCGGGTGGCCGGTCTGGCGAACGCGCCGCGCGCCTTCCAGGGCCTTTTACGTGGTGAGAACTTCGGCAAACTGGTGGTCGAGGTCGGCGACGACCCCACCGCTTAAGAGTATTTTGGGCGGCCTGTCCCGCCCCTGTAAGGAAAGGGTGAAGCAAATGGATCTCAACCTGAACTCCGAGGATTTGGCTTTTCGCGATGAGGTGCGGGCCTTTTTGAAAGACAAGCTCGATCCGAAAGTGGCCGAAAAGGTCGCGCGCAGCGAAGCGATCAGCAAAGACGAAATCCTGGCCTGGCAAAAAGCCCTTTATGAACAGGGTTGGATCGTGCCCAATTGGCCGGTCGAACATGGCGGCACCGGCTGGTCGGTGATGCAACGTTATATCTTCGACGAGGAATGCGCCGCCGCCGGCGCGCCGCAAACCATTTCCTTCGGGTTTTCGATGATCGGCCCGGTGCTGATAGCGTTTGGCAGCGAGGACCAAAAGGCGCGCTATCTGCCGCGTATCCGCTCCAGCGAGGATTGGTGGTGCCAAGGCTTCTCCGAGCCGGGCTCGGGGTCCGACCTCGCCTCGCTACGGACCCGCGCCGAGCGTGACGGCGATGAATGGGTGATCAACGGCCAAAAAACCTGGACCACGCTGGCCCAGCACGCCGACATGATGTTCTGCCTGTGCCGCACCGACCCCGACGCCAAGCCCCAGCGCGGCATTTCGATGTTCGTTTTCTCGATGAACACGCCAGGCATCACGGTACGCCCGATCCGCACCATCGACGGCGGGACCGAGGTTAATGACGTCTTCCTCGATAATGTCCGGGTGCCGGCCGACGCCCTGGTGGGCGAAGAGAACAAGGGCTGGTCCTATGCCAAATACCTGCTCTCCAACGAACGCTTTGGCATCGCCCGTGTGCCGCAATCCAAGTATCAGTTGAAACAACTCAAAAATATCGCCGGTATTCAACTGTCCGAGGGCGCGCCGCTGATCGAGGACCGTGATTTTCGTACCAAAATCGCGGATGTGGAATTGGAGTTGAAGGCGCTGGAAATCACCAATCTGCGGGTCATGCTGGATGTGCGCCAGGACGGCACGCCAAACCCGCTTTCCTCAATGCTGAAAATCAAGGGCAGCGAGGTCCAGCAGCGGATTTCCGAACTGTTGATGGAGGCGCTCGGGCCGTATGGCTTGGCCTATCAGCCGCACGCCAATGACGACACCGCCAACACACCGGTGGTGGGCCCCGAATTCGGCGCCATGTTGACGCCCAAATACCTCAATAACCGTAAGATCTCGATTTATGGCGGGACCAATGAGATTCAGCGGAACATCATGACCAAGGCCGTTTTGGGCCTGTGACCAAGGCGTCGAAGCGCCACCTAAAAACAGGGGGAAGTGATCATGGACTTGAGCCTTTCGGACGATCAGAAATTGCTCAAGGAGACCGTCGAGCGGTTGATGCAGGACAATTACGACATCGACCGCCGGCGCAAATACAGTGCCGAACCGACGGGCTATTCGGCCGATAATTGGCGGCAAATGGCCGAACTCGGGCTGCTCGGCCTTCCTTTTGAGGAGGAATATGGCGGCTTTGGCGGGTCGGCCGTCGATGTTATGGTAGTGATGGAGGCATTAGGCTCCGGCCTGGCGGTGGAGCCTTTTCTCGCCACCGTCATCCTGTGCGGCGGCCTCCTCCAGGACGCTGGCACCGAGGCGCAGAAAGCCACCCATCTGAGCGCCATCGCCAGCGGCGAGCGGACCTTCGCCCTGGCCCATAGCGAACCGCAAGCGCGCTATGCCCTGGCCGATGTGACAGCGCAGGCGGCGGCCGCCGGCGACGGCTTCACGCTCACCGGCCATAAATGCGTCGCGCTCTATGGTGACAGCGCCGATTGGCTAATCGTCTCGGCGCGCACCGCCGGGACCCCACGCGACGCCGGTGGGATCACGTTGTTCCTGGTCGCCGCCGACGCCGCCGGCGTCGAGGTCACCGGCTATCAAACCGTCGACGGTCAACGCGCCGCCGATGTCGTGTTGAACGGCGTATCGATCACCGCCGACGCGGTTGTCGGCCCGCTTGGCGAGGGCCTGCCGATTATCGAACGAGCGGTCGACCGGGCGATTGGCGCGCTCGCCGCCGAGGCTGTCGGCGTGATGGATAAAATCAACGCACTGACCCTGGATTACAGCAAAAATCGCCAGCAATTCGGCCGCGCCATCGGCGAATTTCAAGTCGTCCAGCACCGCATGACCGACATGCTGATGGAAACCGAGCAGGCCCGTTCGATGGCCCAGATCGCGGCCATGACCCTCGACCGGGACGATGACGCGCGGGCGCGCGAATTGGCCGGGGTGAAGGCGCGCCTGGGCAAGGCCGGGCGCTTTGTCGGTCAAGAGTCGATCCAATTACACGGCGGCATGGGAATGACCGACGAAATGACAATCGGTCATTATTTCAAACGCTTGACTATGATTGATCGAACTTTTGGCGACACCGACCATTGTATGCGTCGCTACGCCGACACCTTGGGCGATTGACTTCGCCCAAGGTGCACCCCACATGGGTGGCTCAAGAAAAAGAAGAGAGAGACCCTCAAATGATGAAAATCACGCATTCCAAATTCAATATCGGCGCGATTGTCCGCCACCGTCATTTCGACTTTCGCGGCGTGATTTTCGATATCGACCCGGAGTTCAGCAATACCGATGAATGGTATGAATCGATCCCGGCCGATCGCCGCCCGCGTAAGGATCAGCCATTCTATCACCTGTTGGCCGAGAACCCGGAAACCTACTATGTCGCCTATGTATCCGAACAAAATCTGGTCGATGATCGGGAAAACGGCGAAGTTGCCCACCCGATGATGAGCGACTATTTCCGTGGGCTCGGCAACGGCCGCTACATGCCCAAAAATCACACCGCTTAAGACGCGCCGCGCTGCAGCCGACGAACCAGAAAGCGCGCCGGCATCATCGCCTCGGCCTGATTCCGGGGCGTCGGCCACGGCTCGCCCATGATTTGGCTGGCGACCAGTTCGGCGGCCAAGGGTGCGGCGGTCAATCCGCGCGCGCCAAAACCGGTTAAAGCGTACATGCCTGGCAAAAGCGGCGATGGTCCATAAGGCCCGCCCCGCCGTCCATGGCGCAGCCGCGCGAAGGTTTTCAGAAAAGCTCCTTGTTCAGGCACCGGCCCGGCGATGGGCGCGCGGTCACCGCTGAAACAACGGATGCCCGCCCAGCCGTCGACCACCGCCCCCGGCGTCAGCCCGTCGACCGGCGCTTTTTCCACCACCCGGGCATGGTCCTCCGCGCGCACCGCCGAGGCCGCCGGCGTGGACCAGGCGATATGGTCGAAAGTCGCGCCCAGGTACCGACGGCCGGCCCGCGCCGGCGTCACATAGCCGGCCCCGACCATCCCCTGATCCGCCGCCCCGCCGGTCCAGATTGACGCTGGCACCGCGCTCAACTGACCGCGCACGCCGTGGACCGGAAGGAAGTCGGCCGCCGGCCACTGGCCGATGGCGCCGGCATTGGCCCAAATCACCGTTTCGGCGTCGATCGCCGCCCCATCGTCCAAGGCCAAGCGCCAGCCGCCGGCAATGGGCGCCGCGTCGACCACCCGCCGGCCCAAAACCACGGCGCTGGCGGCCAACCAATGGTCAATTACCTCGCCTGGCGCCAGACCGCCCGCCTGAGCGCAAAAGTACGCGCCGGGCGCGCCCGGCGCGGCATCGCTGAAGAGGCCCCGCGCGGGGCCTTCGGTCACCACCAGATCGGCGAAACGCGCGGCCGCGCGGGTGTCCTTCGGCGTGAACCAAAGACCGCCAATTTGGGCCTGAATGGCCGCCGGCAAGGCCGCGTATTGGTACCGGAAAGCGGCGATCTTAAAGGCCTCGCTCGGGTTTCTTCCGGGATTGAGCGGCGGCGTCACCAGGCCCAGCGGCACCGACGACGCACCGGCGCCAACCGTCGCCGCCGCGTCGATCACCAGGGGGTAGACTTGACGCCGCCCCAGCGCCGCCGCCAGTGCCGCGCCGGCCACGCCGGCCCCGATGATGACCACCCGACCCGGCCGGTCCGGTGCACGCGGCAGGCGGTACCATGGCGCGCCGCCGACCGGCCGCGGCGGCCCAGCGAAACGCCCGGTGATCATCTCGCGTTTGGTGCCGAAACCGGGGCTCTTGACGACCTCGAAGCCCACCTTGGTCAGGTCGCCGCGCACTTGACCGGCGGCGGTGAAACTGGCCAGGCGGGCACCCGGCCGCGACAAGCGCGCGACTTCGGCCAAAACCGCCGGTCGCCAGGCGTCGGCGTTGCGCGCAGGGGCGAAACCATCCAGGTACCAGGCATCGACAACCGCTTCGACGGCGGCCAAGGCGACCGCCGCCTCGCCCAGCAGCAAGGTCAGGCAGACCCGCCCCTTGTCCAGCCAAAACCGGTGGAAACCCGGCGCCGGGTCCAGCACCTGTTGGCACAGTTCGGCCACCAAGCCGGCCAGGGCGGGATGGCGGACATGAATCTCGGCGATGGTGGCGGCCGGCAACGGGGCGTTTTCCACCGCCACATAGTGCAAACGCGCGNNGGCCGGCGCGCTGTCCNGNCAGGCCGCCCACGTGGCCAGGAAATTCAGACCGGTGCCAAAGCCGATTTCGCCCAGCACGAAAGCCCCCGACCGGNCCCACACCGCCGGCGCGCCGATGCCGCCGAGATAGACATGGCGTGTCTCGGCCAAACCGTCGGCATTGTGGTAAATATCGCCGTACCGCCGCGCCACGGGGGCGCCATCGGCGCGAAAGGTGAGTTGCGGGTTTTGAAGCTGCCATTCTTCGGTCATGATGGCCGCGAGCCTACACCAATCACAGCGCTGAGCGTATGCCATGAATCGCATTGATCTGGCCGGTCGAACCGCCATCGTCACCGGTGCCGTCAAAGGCATTGGGCGGGCCATCACCGCGCATCTCCAAGCCGCCGGCGCGCAAGTCATCGCCTGGGACATCGACGCCGACGGCCTGGCCGCCATGGCCGACACGGTGGCCGGTCACGCGGTCGTCGACATCGCCGACGGCGGCCAGGTGCGCGCCGCCGTGGAGACCGCCGTCAACGCCCATGGCCGCCTGGATATCCTAATCAACAATGCCGGAATAGTCGGCCCGCCGACGGCCGCCCTGGCCTATCCGGAAGACGCCTGGCGGCAGGTCGTCGATATCGATTTAACCGGCACTTTCATCTGTTGCCAGGCGGTCGCCCCACAAATGGTCGCCGCCGGTTATGGCCGGATCGTCAACATCGCCTCCATCGCCGGCAAGGAAGGCACCCCGATGTTGGCCGCCTATTCCGCCGCCAAAGCCGGCGTTATCGCCTTCACCAAGGTGCTGGGGCGGGAATTGGCCGAAACCGGAGTGATCGCCAATTGCGTCGCGCCGGCGGCGATTGAAACCGACATGGCCCATAACCAGGACCCTGAGGTGCTGCGCCTGATGATCGAGAAGAACCCGATGAAGCGTCTTGGCACCGTCGACGAGGTGGCCCGCATGACCGCTTGGTTGGCGAGCGCCGATTGCAGCTTTTCAACCGGCGCGGTGTTCGATTTATCGGGCGGCCGCGCCGGCCACTAGAAACCGTAATCCCGGCGATAAAGAGCGCGCACCTGGTCACGCGCGGCCGCCGGCAAGGGGCCCGCCGCCGCCCCCGCCAGCGCCTCTTCCAAATGCGCCGGCTCGGCGAGACCGATAACCACCGACGCTATTCCCGGCTCGGCCAAGGCGAAGCGCAAGCCGGTTTGCGCACGCGTACCATGGCCGTCGCCGAGCAGGTCGAACACCGCCGCCGCGCGGCGCGCCTCGCTCATCAAATCGCTGCCGTCGGTGATGGGGATTTCACGGCCATGGCGGGTGGGGCTGGCGATCACCCCGGCGGCGAACACGCGAATACCCATCACCCCCACGTCATGGGCCGCACAGGTGGCCAGCAGACCATCGAAATCCTGGCCCGACCAGACCGGTCCCGGCGGATGGGCGGCGCTGGGGTTGAGGATGTTGAAATAGACCTGGGCGGTGTCCACCCGGCCGCTGGCCACAACCGTCTTCAAAGCCGCCGTGTCACCCAGCGCGGTGACACCCGAATAAGCGCAGAGTCCGGCGCGCCGCAACCCGTCGAAGATATCTAAAATCCCCCCGTCGCCAAGCACTTGTTCGGGCGTGACACTGTCGCCGTAACCGGCCGGGGCGATCGGATTGTGCAGTTGCAGCAGCGGCACCGACGACATTTTCAAACGGTCCAGACTGGCCGCCAGGGAGTCGCGGATTTGCGCCGCGAAGTCGGTGTCCCGCGCCGGATCCAGGCGCACCTTGGTGGAGACATACGGCCGCCGGTCGACCGGCACGTCTTCCAATACACGGCCGATAGCGGCTTCCGACTGTCCCTGGCCATAGGCGGCGGCGGTGTCGATCCAGTTAATCCCGCCGGCGCGCGCGCGGTCGACCAGCGCCCGTTTGACATCGTCGGGCTGATCGATCAGCGCCCCGCCAACCCAACCGCCGCCAATGGTTAACTCAGATATATAAAGATTAGTACGTCCTAAGCGTCGTTTTGATATGGTCATTTCTTAAAAATCCTATTCATTCTCGGGTGGGTTGAGTGATAATATTTGAGCCGGAAGTCCTTAGACGTTGACGTGGGGGGCGATGAAGGATGTGGGCGTCAGCAGTATTTAAATCCCTTGTGCAAACCGGCCGCCTTATGGTTGAGGACGCGCGCGGACAGCGCCACGTGTTCGGCGATGGCGAGGCCCCCAGGGCCGGCATTCGCATCAAATCGCGGGCGCTTGAACGGCGCATTTTTTTCACCCCTAAACTAGCGATCGGCGAAGGCTATATGGACGGCGAGTTGGAGATCATTGAGGGCGACCTCTACGATTTCCTCGATCTGTGCATGGCCAACCTGGGCAATTTACCGCAATCGCGATTTCATCGCTGGGCCGAAACTCTGCGCGATAAAGTCGCCCTGTGGCAAACCTTCAACCCGATCCACAAAGCGGCCGGCAAGGTGCGCCACCATTACGATCTTAATGGCCAATTGTTCGACCTATTCCTCGACGCCGATCGGCAGTATTCCTGCGCTTATTTCAAAAGCCCCAATGACAGCTTGGAGCAGGCCCAAGCGCACAAAAAGCGCCGCCTGGCGGCGAAGCTTCACCTCGCCGATGGGCACCGGGTTTTGGACATCGGCTCGGGGTGGGGCGGGTTGGCGATGACCTTGGCCGGCCTTCGCGACGTCACCGTCGTGGGCGTGACTCTCTCGGAAGAGCAATATCAACACAGCCGGCGACGCATCGACAACGCCGGCCTGGCCGAGCGGGTACGCATTCACCTTCAAGATTACCGGCAAGTGCAAGGCCACTTCGACCGCATTGTGTCGGTCGGCATGCTGGAGCATGTCGGCCCGCGCCATTATTTGGAATATTATCGCAAGATCGCGCAATTGCTGACCGATAACGGCGTGGCGGTGATCCACGCCATCGGTAAATTCCACACACCGGCGCCGCTTAACCCGTGGATGGCCAAATACATCTTCCCCGGCGCCTATACCCCGACCCTGGCCGAACAGACGAAGGCCATCGAAAAGGCCGGGCTCTGGGTCACCGATGTGGAAATCCTGCGCGTGCACTACGCCGACACTCTGAAAGCTTGGCGCCGCCGCTTTCAGCAAAACATCGACACCGCGCGCGCCCTTTACGACGACCGCTTCTGCCGGATGTGGGATTTTTACCTGGCCGGCTGCGAGGCGGCCTTCCGCCGAGGCGAATTGATGGTCTTTCAAATTCAATTGGCCAAAGCGGTCGACACGCTGCCGCTAACGCGTGATTATATGGCCGATTACGACATTCAGACGCAGCCCGCGTAGCTCTTCCCGCTTGGCAGGTGCCCATGCTCGACGCCCTCCCGGCGGCCGTCAACAGCCGTCCACAGCTCGTCCATCGCGGACGCTTCCTTACCGTCGACTTTCGCTTAACGGTCGGCGCGGTCGCCCATGACATCCACATTCATCAAGGACGGATCACGGATTTGCGCATCGACGGCGGCTTGCTGCGCCCCTGGCGCTTTCAAATCGCCGCCGCGCGGGAGGTTTGGGAACGCTTCTGGGAACCGATGCCGGCGCCCGGGTACCATGATATTTTCGCCCTGACCAAAAGCGGTCACGCGGTCCTTGAGGGCGACTTGCTGCCGTTCATGTCGAACTTAAGATATTTTAAGGAAATGATCGCCTTGCCGCGTGACACGACCCTGTTTTCGAAGGAAGGGAGCGGCGGATGAGCGCGCAACTCGAACCGATCGTCGGGCGCTATCTGCGGACCACCTGGCAGGGCCGGCCGGTGCGCCTGTATTTCGAGGAAGCCGGCGGAGGCATCCCGCTGGTCTGCTTGCACACCGCCGGCTGCGACACCAGTCAGTTTCGCCATTTGATGACCGACCCGGCGATCACCGACCGTTTCCGCGTGCTCGCCTTCGACCTGCCATGGCGCGGCAAGTCGCCACCGCCGGTCGGCTGGCAGGATGAGGAGTACGCCCTCACCACCGACAGCTACACCGAAATCATCCGTACTTTCTGCGCCGCGTTGGAATTGGACAAACCGGTGGTCATGGGCTGTTCCATGGGCGGGCGCATCACCCTCAATCTGGCCGCCCGCCATGGCGCCGAGTTTCGCGCTCTGATCGGCTTGGAGGCGGCCGACCATCAAACGCCGTGGTATGACACCGAATGGCTCAACCGGCCGGATGTGCATGGCGGCGAGGTGTGCGCCGGCCTGATTTCCGGCCTGGTCGCGCCGCAAAGCCCGGATGAGGCGCGCTGGGAAACCTTGTGGCAATATCTGCAAAGCGGCCCCGGCGTGTTCAAGGGCGATCTGCATTTCTACCGCGCCGACAGCGACTATCGCGACCGCACCGGGTTGATCGACACCGCGGTCTGTCCGCTCTACCTGCTGACCGGCGAGTACGATTTTTCCTGTACGGTCGAGGACACCACCCGCACCGGCGCCGCCATTCCCGGCGCGAAGGTCACCATCATGCGCGAACTGGGGCATTTCCCGATGAGCGAGAATCCGGCCAAATTCCGCGAATACATTCTGCCGGTGTTGAACGAAATCGCGGCCGCCGGCGCCGATG
Organism: Nisaea sp.; assembly: GCA_002694075.1. Taxonomy (GTDB): domain Bacteria; phylum Pseudomonadota; class Alphaproteobacteria; order Thalassobaculales; family Thalassobaculaceae; genus TMED26. The sequence continues at coordinate 373 of NZLB01000101.1, read as the reverse complement.
GCTGAGGATAACGCCGACCCGCCGCCGTTTTGGCGCACCACGCCGCTCCATCGGATGACCCCGGACCAGTGGGAATCGCTATGCGACGGCTGCGCCAAATGCTGCCTTTTGAAACTGATCGACGAAGACACCGAGGCGCTACATTTCACCAATGTCGCCTGCCAGTTGTTGGACGGGCAAAGCTGCCGGTGCCGCGATTACGCCAACCGCCAGGTTCATGTGTCCGACTGCGTGCGTCTGTCGCCCAGCGTTTTGGACAGTTTGGATTGGATGCCGTCGACCTGCGCCTACCGACTGCTGCGCGACGGCAAGGACCTGCCGGCCTGGCATCCACTGGTCAGCGGCAGTCCCGAGAGCGTGCACCGCGCCGGCA
>NZLB01000100.1 GCA_002694075.1 Nisaea sp. | reverse complement strand
GCTCTTTTTATTGCCCGTCTGTTTCGTCGGACGTCGGCGTGCATCGGTCATTTCTCAATCGCCCTGAGAGTGCGATCCCCATTTGTCAGCCTGTCCGATCCGGGTCCCAATCGACCGGGATCCGGCCCCTACCCGCCGGCCGGTCTTCACCTCCGAAAAGGCCGGTTCTTCGAATCGGCGTTCTCATGGGGATTTTTTTTCAAGATTGCCTTGAGCATAACTCGACCGTCGGCATGTTTCGAGTGAATTTGATATTCTCCGTCGGCATTAGATCGTCGTTAATAAGGCAGGTTCGGCCGAATTTTAACCGGGTTGGACGGCGCATGAATTCCATGTATATCGAGAAGAGTTGCGAAACCAAAGTTCGACATATCCTTGAATGGCTTGCAGCGCTAACGGGTCCAGAATCCGCGTACCAAGCGCGATGGTTGGATGGTGTGGCACCCGACTTCGCAGTCTCCGATATTGCTATGGGGCACCACTGCCCGGCAGACTTGTATCGAAACGAACGTGAGCCACTCCCCGCAAATTGAACACTCACGTGGGCCAGACTTGCGGTGTCTGCTGATCCTCAAAATGAGGAGATCAGCGATGACGAAAAGGAAGCAGCACAAGCTCGAGTTCAAGGCGCGGGTGGCTATGGAGGCGTTGAAGGGTGAGCAGACGGTCTGGGAACTGGCGAGCCGGTTCGGTGTCCACCGGACGATAATTCATCAATGGAAGAAGGCACTGCTGGAGGGGCTTCGGAGCTGTTCCAGGGCGGTCGTGCGACGTCCGCCCCGGAGGCGCTCGCTCTTTCATTGCCCTGACATCCTGTAATCGACATTATCGGAGGTCATAAAGCACGAAGGCATAACGCCCGCGAGACATTTTGCCGTCAACCTGTTTTAGCGAGTCCACGCGGCCGATATCCCGATGGTTTTTCAAGGGGCGCAAGCGCGTAAGGAGATTTGCGGTGGCGATTATATTAATGAAGACCCGCTATAACGGGGCCAGCTTCCAAGGGATGGTCTCGGACCCCACAGATCGCAGAGAAGCGACCCAAGATGCGTTTAGCCAATTTGGCTGGAGACTACCGGACATGTTTTGGATTCCTTCCACGGCCGAATGGTTGATCCTCGCCGAAGGTGACCCGGAGATGATTATCACCGCCGAGGTCTCGGCGATGGCGTCTGGCGCTTTCGAGTACGCAACTTGTGAAGTGATCGCGACTCCGGAAGAATTTCGCGCCCGCAGCGCGGCGGCGCGGAATGTTGTTTTGAAAGCGCCCAACCGGGACGAAATCGACCGCATGTTGATGGAGGAGTAAGTATCGTGTCATCTCTCAACCCGGGTCTTCGATCCTATATCGCCTGCCATGACGCCTTCCTCGACGGAAGCGACACACCGCGCGCCTTCCTCGACCGTTGCTTGAGTGTGATCGATACACGCGAAGACGACGTGCAGGCCTTCGTTTGCGCTGATTTTGACGCCGCGCGCCACGCCGCCGACGCGTCGACAGCGCGCTGGCAATCCGGTAGCCAGATTTCAGCCATCGACGGCATGCCTGTTGGCGTCAAAGACATCATGGAAACCGCCGACCTGCCAACCGAGCAAGGCTCGCCGTTGTTCAAAGGCTGGCGCGGCGGACGCGACTGTGCGGCGGTCGCCGCGCTCCGCGAGGCCGGCGCTATAATTGTTGGCAAAACCGTGACCACCGAGTTCGCGGCGTCATATCCTGGCAAGACGCGCAACCCCTGGGACCTCGCCCGCACGCCGGGCGGCTCGAGCAGCGGCGCCGCCGCCGCGGTCGGTTGCGGCATGTTGCCCGGCAGCACAGCGTCGCAAGTGATTGGGTCGACCATTCGCCCGGCCAGCTTTTGCGGCGCCTATGGGTATAAGCCGAGTGTTGGCGGGATAAACCGGGGCGGCAGTTTCGATGGGTTTAGCCAAAGTTGCACCGGCATGATCGCCGCCAGTTTGGCTGAATGTTGGTCGATGACGCGTGAAATCACTTCACGCACCGGCGGCGATCCGGGTTATGTCGGCGTAACCGGTCCGATGACCATGCCGGCGCCGCGCATGCCGCGAAAACTGGCCCTGCTGCGGACAGCGGGTTGGGCCAATGCCTCACCGGCGGCGCAAGGCGAACTGCGCCGCGCTCGCGACGCGGCGGCCGCCGCCGGTGTGGAAGTACTGGATCATGAGCGCGCGCCCCAGTTGGCCCGTTTTGAGGCCGCCATCGAAAACGCCATGGCGCTTTCCAACCGGATTAACACCTGGGAAGGCCGCTGGCCCTTGGACACCTATGCCCGCGACATGGACGCGGCCGCGCTCAGTCAGTACGCGCGTGAGCGCTTGGCCGATGCCCAATCGATGAGCCAGGAAATCTACCAGGGCCTGCTCACGGAACGGGCCGCGATCCGCGATCTTTATGCCGCGTTGCACGAAAAATTCGATGCGTGCATGACCTTGGCGGCGCCGGGGGCCGCCCCGCAAGGCTTGGCGTGGACAGGCGATCCGGCGTTCACCGTGGCCACCTCCCTGATCGGCATGCCGGCGGTGACGCTGCCGGTTTTAAAGGACCAGGGTTTGCCGCTGGGCTTGCAAGTGATCGGTTTCGTCGATCAAGACGCGACGTTGTTCGCGCACGCCAATGCCCTACAATCGATCTTCAATCCATAAAAAACAGCTTGAGGACGCCAAAGGTATTTTTCGACATTTGATCGGCAAAACGGATGGGTGGGGAAAACATGCCAACAGGGATGATCGACACGGGCACGGAACAATTGCTCGCCGAAGTGCGCGATGGGGTCGCGCTGATTACGCTGAACCGGCCGGCGGCGCGCAACGCGCTTGGCGACACCATCACCCCGGCGCTACGCCGGCAAATTCGCGACCGGGGGGCCGACCCCGATGTCCGCGCCCTCTTAATCACTGGGGCCGGCGATGCTTTTTGCGCCGGCGGCGATGTGAAAGCGATGGGCCAGCGGCGGGCGGGCAGCCCCCTGACCCGCGACGAAAAAATAAGCCAGTTAAAGGAACGTCAACGAACCCTGACCGGCGCGCTGACCGGTTTGCGCAAGCCAACCGTCGCCGCGTTGCCCGGCCCGGCCGCCGGCGCGGGGTTGGCCATCGCCTTGGCGTGTGATCTGCGCATCGCCAGCGCGAACGCATTCGTGACAACGGGCTACGCCCGTGTCGGTCTTGCCGGGGATTATGGCATTGCCGCGCTGTTAACGCGTTTGGTGGGGACCGCGAAAGCGCGTGAGTTGATGTTTACCGCCGCCCGTGTCGATGCCGAGACGTGCGCGCGCCTTGGCTTGGTTAATAAGGTGGTGCCCGCCGATGAGCTGCGCGCGGCGGCCTGGGATTTGGCGAAAAGCCTAGCCAACGGCCCGGCCCGGGCGCTGCAGCTGATGAAGGACAATCTCGACGATGCGCTGACCATGCCGTTTTTGGCCGCGCTTGACAATGAAGCCGCGCGCCTCGTTGACAGCGCCGCCGACCCCGACCACCGCGAGGCGGTCAGCGCCTTCGTGGAACGCCGCGAACCAAGTTTTTATCCGGTCGGCGAGGAGAGCGACCGTTAGGACTAAACCACACCATTCTCAAAAACCTATCGGGTCGCGATCCGCCGAGCTTCGGACCGAATATCCGGGGGACTGGCACACGCCACCGAAGACCGCGTGACGCGGGGGAAACCGGCGAAAATCATAACACCCCCAACCAAGACCAAATCGACCGCCTGCAGCTGGAGGAATGAAGAATGGCCACAATCCTAATCCGGGCGCGCTTCCGGGAAGAGTCGATGCGTAATATGAAGGACGCTAATTGGGCCTTGGAACGCGAGGAGAATAACCGCCGATTATGTGAGGCGATCGGGTGTCGCTTTATTTCATTTTTCTTGTCCCTGGGCACGGGCGAAGGGGTTGTGATGATTGAAGGCGCGGCCGAGGCCGCAGCCCTGGCGCGCACGATTTACCACCGTTCCGGCGCGTTCTCGACCGTCGAGGTGGATATTTTACATTCCGCGCGCGAGCTAAAAACGATCTTCGAAAAAGCCGACGATTTTGAGAAGCTTTACGTTCCCGCCAACCGGGACGAAATCGATCGTATGCTGCTCGACGAATGACCCCCATCAATGAGCGGGCGGCCCGCCCGCGCAACCGGAGAACTTGACATGAAGACACCGGAACAACGCCTGGCCGAGCTTGGTTGGCGCCTGCCGCCGCCCCTCGCCCTCCCGCCCGGCGTCGACATGCTGTTCCCGATGGTCAATCGGGTCGACGACACGCTTTTCATCTCCGGCCATTTGGCACTCGAGGATGATGGCACGCCGGCCGGCCCGTTCGGCAAAGTCGGCGCCGATGTCCCTTTGGAAGATGCCCATGCCAGCGCCGGGCGGGCGGCCGTCGCGATGATCGGCAGCGTCAAGCGCGAACTTGGCGAGCTGTCGCGTGTGCGGCGCTGGGGCAGTGTCCTGGGGTTTGTCAATTGCGCCCCCGATTTCACCCAGCATACGGCGGTGGTGAACGGCTTTTCCCGCGTGATTTTGGACGTTTTCGGTGACGAAGTTGGGCGCCACGCCCGGTCGGCGGTCGGGGTCGCCGCGTTACCGATGAATTTTTGTTTGGAAATTGAAGCGCAACTTCGCTTTCACCCGTAGCCCGCCGACAATTTCCGGTCGGCCCAATGAAGCGAGAGGCGCGCGCAACGGCGCCGCCAAAGCCCTGGGGCCACGCACCGCCGACCACCGAAAGTCATGGGGAAGCGTTGCCGCTTCGAAGGTGTTTTTCAGGTTCCCGGCGGCATGTAACATGGCGAATTCGAGGGGGCCGCGCGCCAACACGGCGGTCAATCCCCCGCGTTCTAAGGAAAGGGTGAGCCATTCATGACTTTTACGGTTCTAGCGCATTGTCCCGACACCGACCGCTTCGGCATCGCCATCGCGACCTACTCGCTCGCGGTCGGTGGCAAATGCCCTTTTATCGCGCGGGGCCTGGCGGTCCTCTCCACGCAAGCTTATGCCGAGCCCGCCTTGGGCCCGCGCGCCCTGGACCAGTTGGCGAAAGGAAATACACCGGCAAGCGTCATGGATCATCTCTCCGCTGAAGACCCGAATTTCAGCTATCGCCAAGTCGCGATCCTTGACGCGCAACGACGGCTGGCGGTTCACACCGGGACGAATTGCCGGTCATGGGCGGGACATGAGACCGGCGACGGCTGGGCCGCGTTTGGCAATGTTCTGTCCGGCGGCGCGGTTGTCACGGCGATGGCGCGCGTCTTACAAGAAGGCGGTGGACGCGATTTGGCCGACCGTCTGCTCGAAGCGCTTGAGGCCGGCCGTGACGCGGGGGGCCAAGCCACCGCCGACGGCACGCCTTTGGCTGAGCGGTCGGCGGCTTTGATTGTGCGTGGCGCTGAAAGTGATTTGGCGCGCGACCTAGACCTCCGGGTCGACGCCCATCATGACGCCGTCACCGAACTCCGCCGCGTCTATCAAACCTATGCGCCGTACATGGAGTATTACGCTCTGCGCGCCCGCGACCCGCAAAACACGCCGGCGCCGGATGTATGGGAAAGACGCAAAAAATCGCTTTCTGGGTGACCGCCGCCGGCAACCCTTGGGCCGTTTTCAACGAAATAAGTTCGCCGCCTGAAACTGCGCGATTGCTCAGGAATTTCGATCGTCCTAGTATATTAGGATTATGAAATTCCGAAAGCTCTCCTGCGGGGTACGGCGATGCCCGATCATGTGATATTGGCCGCTGGCCCATCCCTTGCCGACGCGACATATGAAACGCGCTATGCCGCCACTCGCGCCGTTAGTCGCGCCATCGCGGCGCCCCTCGCGGTGGAGGACATGGTGGTGCAAGCCATGCCCGATACCAGCCCGACAAAATGGCATTTGGCGCACGTAACCTGGTTTTTCGAAACCTTTGTTCTGGCCCGTTTCGTGCCGGGTTATCGGTGCTTCGATGCGGATTACGCCTTTTTGTTCAATTCCTATTACGAGGGCGCCGGCGACCGCCACGCGCGTCCCGAGCGTGGTTTGATCACCCGTCCAACCGTCGCCGAGGTGTTGGATTACCGCGACTATGTGGACGCGGCGATGGCCCGTCTGCTGGCTGAGGTTCCGGACAACGCAGAAGTGGCGCAGCTCGTCGAATTGGGCATTAACCATGAGCAACAGCATCAAGAGTTGATGTTGATGGACATCCTGAATCTGTTTAGCCGCAACCCACTGTGTCCGACCTACGTCGCCGTCTCGGCGATGCCCCAGGAGATGGTGGCGGGTGACGCGACCTGGCGCTTTTTTGACGGTGGCCTGTATGACATTGGGTTCGACGGCAACGGGTTCTCTTTCGACAGCGAGCAACCACGCCATCGCGTTTATCTACAGCCGTTCGCACTTGCCGACCGCTTGGTGACAAATGGCGAATGGCTGGCGTTCATGGAGGATGGCGGCTATCGGCGGCATGACCTGTGGTTAGCCGACGGCATCGCGCGCGTGCGTGCCGATGGGTGGGGGGCGCCCCTGTATTGGTTTGATGATCCTCACGACGGCTGGTGTGAAATGACCTTGCATGGCAAACAGCCGATTAACCCCACGGCTCCGGTCGGCCATGTCAGTTTTTTCGAGGCTGACGCTTTCGCGCGCTGGTCCGGTCACCGCCTGCCTACCGAAGCGGAATGGGAAGTGGCGTCCACCGACCTACCGCCGACCGGCAACACCCTTGGACAAGGGTACCTGCGGCCCTTGCCCGCCGGCGCCGGCGGTCACGATCAAATGTTTGGCGATTTGTGGGAATGGACCGCCAGCCCTTATGTCGCCTACCCGGGCTTCACGCCGCCGCCCGGCGTCGTCGGAGAATACAATGGCAAATTTATGAGCGGGCAGATGGTCCTGCGCGGCGGTGCCTGCGTCACCCCGGACGAACATCTCCGCGCGACCTATCGGAATTTTTTCTATCCCCATCAGCGCTGGGCTTTCACGGGGCTGCGTTTGGCCAAAGACGTGCGTTGATGGCCGTGCGCGCAAGCTTTATCGACCTGAAACCGCCGGTCGCCGATTTTAGGGCGGAGATATTGGCGGGCTTATCGGCGCCGCGCAAAATCTCGTCCGCCAAATTCTTTTACGATGCCGAGGGCTCGCGCCTCTTCGAACGTATTGGCGACCTGGCGGCTTATTACTTGACCCGCACCGAATGCGGCATTCTCGTCGACCAGGCCGATACCCTGCGTTCAATGCTGCCGGCCGACGCCACGGTGATCGAATTTGGCAGTGGCAGTACCAGAAAAATCGATCTGCTATCGGCCGCGCTCGACGATATGCGCGGTTATGTGCCGATTGATATCTCGCGGGACTATCTTCGCGATTGCGCCGAAGCTTACGCCATCGCCCATCCCAATTTGGAAGTAACGGCGATTTGCGCCGATTTCACCCAGCCTATCGATCTTGGGAACATCCTGGATGACACGCCACGGATTGGATTTTTCCCGGGCTCGACCATTGGCAATCTTAGCCCGGCCGGCGCCCGCGCTTTTTTACGCGACGCCGCGATCACCTTGGGCGAGGGCGGTCATTTGGTCGTCGGCGCCGATTTGCAAAAAGATCGTGGACGCCTGATCGCCGCGTATGATGATGATGAGGGGGTGACGGCGGCCTTTAACCTCAATCTGCTAACGCGGATCAATAATGAACTGGACGGTAACTTCAGGCTCGACCAATTCAAACACCTGGCGTTTTTCAATGAAGACGAGGCGCGTATCGAGATGCATTTGCAAAGTCTTAAAGCGCAAACGGTGCTGGTGTCCGGGCGGCCTTTCGACTTCGCTTCCGGCGAAACCATTCATACCGAGAATTCTCACAAATACACGATAGGCGGGTTCCAGGATATGGCCAGGGAAGGTGGGTTCGTCCCGGTCGCGTCNCTCACGGATGCGGAGAATTTATTTAGCGTGCATGTCCTAAGGGTGTCGGCGGGGTGAGCGCTCANCGAACCCGAAGCGCCCCCAACCGGCCGCTCTTNATCGCCAATCCCCCTGGCTGNCGGGTTTTCCCGTTGNGCGTGCTGGCCGGTTGTGNTGACCTTTCAACCNTATTTTAAACNCNGACCTGGCACCATTTCAGACCAAGCGCAGCATGGATATAGCCGATAAAATTGCATTCGTGACCGGCGGCTCTGGCGGTCTTGGGTCGGTCATTGCGCGCCATCTCGCCGCCCATGGCGCCAATGTCGCCATCAGCTACGGCCAAAATGCGGACGCGGGGGAGGCGGTGAAGCGGGAAATCACCGCCATGGGCCGCGCCTGTTGTGTCGTGCCGATGGACCAAACAGCGCCCGCGTCCATTGATCAAGCTTTTGACCAGGTGGTTTCAAGCTTGGGCGGTATCGATATTTTGGTGAACAACGCGGCTTGGAACGCGGCGGTGCCCTTCGCCGATTTAGACGCCCTGACGCCGGAACTCTGGGACCGCATGCATCACACCAATTTGCGAGGGCCGTTTCTGGTCACTCGCGCGTGCGCCCCGCATTTACGAAAACACAAGAGGGGGCGGGTGGTGAATATCTCCGCTTTTATTGGTCTGAGCGCCGAAGGCAGCAGCATCGCCCATGCGACGGCAAAGGCGGGATTAATCCATCTCAATCGATGCTTGGCCGCGGCCATGGCGCCGGATGTGACGGTCAACAGTGTCGCGCCCGGTCTGATGGAAGGGACGGCGATGTTTAACCGCCTCTCCGGCGACGCGGTCGAGGCGGGACGCCAGCGCGCGAAACTCAATCGTCACACGGATTTGCAGGATGTCGCCGAACAGGTGCTGACATTTTGCCGGGCGGAAAGTGTCACCGGTCAGGTTCTTGTTATCGATGGGGGCATTGTTTTTCACTGACCGGCGTGGCGCCGAGGGAGGCGGAGATGGCGTATATTTTGGTTCGGATGGATTTTACCGAGGCTGTGAGGCGGAATTCGGCTTCCGTGGATTTTCTCAAGGGGCGGATCGAACTGGTTCGGAGCACCTGTGAGGGAATGGGGTATGAATTTATCGATCTGTGCCAATCCGTATCGACCGGCGAGACGGTGTGGATTTTAAAAGGCTCGGCCGACGATGTGATCGTTTTGCAGCGATTAATGTACCAAACGGGCTCTTACACACGCATAACGGCGGAAGTTTTGGAACCGTCCGAGGCGCTCATCGCCGCTCACGATCGGGCGCAATCTTTCGCCGCCGGGTTTGTCCCGCCGGACCGAGACGAAATCGACCGCATGTTGTTGGATGAATGACCGTTGGCCCCGCCGGTGTCTGCGGGAACGGGGGCGCACGCGCGGAAGGAGGGAGGTGGAATGGGCGTTTACATCTTGCGGGCGAAGTGGGGACCTGAGGCGTTTAAAGGGGTTTTGGCCAACCCCGCCGACCGCCGAGGTCCGGTCGAGAAATTGATGGCGGCAAACAAACTAACTTTGAGGGATATGTTTTACTCCCCGGATCGACGCGAGACGGTGATGATTTGCGAGGGCCATTACGACGATGTGACGGCCTATACCATGATCGGTTTCGCGACCGGCGCTTTCCAGGACACCACCATTGAGAATCTTATTTCAACAGAGGCCATGACGGCGGCGATGGTCAGCGCCCAGAAACGCGCGTCCGCCTATAGCGCGCCCAATGAAGACGAGATCGACCGAATTTTGCTCGAGGAGTGATCGCCGCGGCGCCGCTATTTTGGCCGAGACGGTACGGCCGTGCTTGCGCTGTCGGGTGACGCCGTTAAAGTTGGGCGTGGTTTATTTCAGGGAGGCGGCGGGTCATGGCGCTCATCACATTCGTTAACCAATGTCATATCGAACATGGCGCGATCGGCATGCTGGGTGACACCCTTAGGCAGCTTGGCATCACCCGGCCGCTGATCTGTACCGACAAGGGGTTGGTCAACATCGGTGTCGTCGACACCATCCGCGCCCGCATCCCGAACGACGTCGATGTCACCATCTATGACGGCACACCGGAGAACCCGACCGAACCGGCGGTGAAAGACGCCGTCCGGATGTACCAAGAGAACGGCTGCGACGGGATCATCGCGCTTGGCGGCGGCTCGTCGATGGATTTGGCCAAGGGCGCGGCGCTGCTGCTGACCCATGATGAGCCGCTGATCGAGTATAACGCGGCGACCGGCGGCGGCGCCAAGATTGGCCCGGTGGCGCCGATGATCGCGATCCCGACAACCTCGGGCACCGGCTCGGAGGTGAGCCGCGGCGCGGTGATCAAAACCGAGGACGGTCGCAAGCTGATTTTCAGCAGCCCGAACATGATTGCCAAGGTCTCGCTGTGTGATCCGGAGTTGACCGTCGGTTTGCCACCGCTGCTGACCGCGGCGACCGGCATGGACGCGGTCACTCACCTGATGGAGGCGGTGATGAGCCCGGCCGAAAATCCACCGGCCGAGGCCATCGGTCTCGATGGCTTGTGGCGGGCCGTCGGCCAAGGCAACTTGATCCGCGCCACCGAGAATGGCGGTGACCGTGAAGCGCGCAAACAGATGATGATCGCCGCCACCGAAGGGGCGCTGGCCTTCACCAAGGGCCTTGGCGCGGTGCATGCGATGAGCCACGCCGCCGGCCGGATCGATCACTTAAATCTCCATCATGGCACTTTGAACGCGGTCTGTTTGCCGGCTTGTTTGCGCTATAACCACGATGTGCTCGGCGACAAAATCGCCCGCATGAAGCAGGTCATGGAGGTGCCGGACAGCCAGTCTTTGGACCAGGCGATCGAGGCGCTTAACGCCAAGTTGGGCCTGCCGGCCAATCTGTCCGAGATGGGCATCACCGCCGATATGGTTCCAGGCATGATCGAACCCGCCTTGGTCGATCCGACGACGCGGACCAATGCCAAGCCGGTCGACGCCGCCGGCTTCGAAGCCCTTTACCAAGACGCCATGGGTTAAGTCCGGCGCCCCGCTCCGGCCCGGACGGCGGCCGCGACCAGGCGGCCGAAGGCATCGGTATTCACCGTGCCGCCAAGATCGCGCGGGCGCTGGGCGGGATCGTTCAATACCGCGTCCACGGCCGCGTCGATGGCGGCGCCGGCGGCCTGCATGGCGGCGATGGCGCGATGTTCGCCGAGCCACGACAGCATCATCGCGGCCGACAGGATCAGGGCCGTCGGGTTGGCGCGATTCTGGCCGGCGATATCCGGGGCCGAGCCGTGCTGGGCTTGGGCGCAGCACAGCCCGCTGTCGGTGTTGGCCATGATCGAACCGGCCAAGCCCAGGGAGCCGGACAGCTCCGAGGCCAGATCGGAAAGAATGTCGCCGTAAAAATTGGTCGTCACGATGACGTCGTAGGTTTCCGGCTGACGCACCAGATAGGCCGCCATCGCGTCGACGATGACGGTCTCGGTGGCCACCTCGGCATAGTCTTTGGCGACCGTTTCGAAACACGTCAAGAACAAGCCGTCGGTGAGCCGAAAGACGTTGCCTTTATGCACGGCGGTGACTTTGCGGCGCCGTCGCAGGGCCAATTTGAAAGCCTCGTGGCAAATCCGTTCCGAGGCGCGCCGGGTGATCTTGCGCAGCGACAAGGCGACGTCCGGGTCGGGCATCATTTCGCCGTTGCCTTGATGCATGTTGCGGTCGGGATAAAACCCCTCGGTCGCTTCGCGCATGATCACCAAATCCATGCCCGGCGCTTTGGCCGGCAAAAAGGCGCGCGAGCGCGCCGGCCGAACATTGGCGAACAGGTCGAGGCCGCTGCGAAAGCTGGCCGCGATGTTGCGGCCGCCGTCCTCCGGCGGCGGGTAGTCCATATTCGACTGGGGACCGAGAATGATGCCGTCGAATTCGCTGCCCGCCCGGGCCAGCACGTCGTCGCGCAACGTGATCCCATGTTTTTTCAGGCTGGCCAGACCGATTTCTTCGTGATGGAACGTCAGGCCCAAATCGAAGACCGCGTTGGCGGCCTCGGCGACCTCACGCGTGGCCGCCATGATTTCCGGTCCAATGCCATCGCAGGGCAAAATCATGATGCGCATAGGTCTCTCCCCTGAAAACGCGC
>NZLB01000099.1 GCA_002694075.1 Nisaea sp. | reverse complement strand
ACGAGAGCCAACGGCACTTCGAAAATCTCGGCGACTTCGCGCGGGTCGGGTGTCAGGGCGAGCGGCGCTTTGAGCAGGCCGACCACCGGCACCACCGCGAAACCGGTACCGGTCAGATAGGTGTCCATGCGGCCAAGTACGGTCACCGCGCCGGGGTCAAGGCCGATTTCCTCCTCACTTTCGCGCAGGGCGGTGTGCACCGGGTCACGGTCGCTGGTCTCGACCCGGCCGCCGGGAAAGCTGACCTGGCCGGCGTGCACCGGTAAATCGTCGGACCGGCGGGTCAGGAGAATGGTCGCGCCGTCAGGCCGGTCGACCACCGGCACCAGCACCGCCGCCGGGCGCGCCTCGGGACGCGGGGTGAACCCGGGGTTGAGGTCATGGTCGCCGCGCGGGCCGTCGGATGGCGCGGCGCCGAGCGGGGCGGCGGCGCGCCCGAACAGGGTGCGAAATTGTTCCAAAGTCATAGCCCTGGCGCCCCCAACTCAAAAAACGCACCGCCGCTCCACAGACCGAGAACCGGTCCATGGGGCCCCGCGCGCGGGACCGCGCGGTCGACCAATTCATAAAACACCGACCGGGCGATCAGCGCGTCGAGGCCCGGCCCGACCCGCAGATAGGGGCGTGGCTGATCGCCGTCGCCGCCGACCACCCGGATCGGATGGTCCGGCCCGGCGTCGACCACCTGGTCGATATTGGTGGTGAAGCGCAAATGCCCTCGCGGGCCGTCGCCGGTCGCCTCGACCGCGACCGCGACGAACGGCGCGTCCTCGACCTCGATCAGNCCGCGTTCGGCCGGGGTGACCAGCCAAAAAGAGCCGTCGCCGCCGCGCCGTAACACGCTGGNGAATAATTTAACCATCGCCNCCCTGCGAATGGGAGCNCCCTCGTGATACCATTGGCCATCGCCGGCGANGCGCATGTGATATGCTTTGTCGCCGGGCGCCGGTCGGTCGCGGCGCAGGTCATTGGGATCGACGTGAAACGGGCGCCGCTGCCGCGTGGTGGCGGCCGCTTGAAGGTGGGTCAAAGCCTGGGCGTCCTGTCGCTCCGTCTTGGTCATCGTGATGATCGTCTCCGAATGGCGCCGGCCGACTTAACGTTTCTCTCGGCCCTCACCACCCTATATTGTGAGCGCCGAGCCACTTGGTAAGGGAGTATACCGCCGATGACCGTGACCGTCAGTACGGACGACAACAGCGGCGGCNCGATGGCCGGANACGACGCGGTCGCTGAGGTCGAGGCGCTGGGCGCCGCCCTCCGCCGCGTCAAGGACGAGGTGGGGCGCGTCGTATTCGGTCAGGAAGCGGTGATTGACGAGATTTTGATCACCTTNCTATGCGGCGGTCATGCGCTGTTGGTGGGGGTGCCGGGTCTGGCCAAAACCCGCTTGGTGGAAACGTTCGGCAGTGTTATCGGGCTCGACAACCGCCGTGTTCAGTGCACCCCCGATTTGATGCCCGCCGATATTTTGGGCTCGGAGATTTTAGAAACCGAGGGCGCCGCCGGTCGCGCCTTTCGCTTCATCCCGGGNCCGGTATTCACGCAATTGCTGATGGCCGACGAGATCAATCGCGCCAGCCCGCGCACCCAGTCNGCCTTGTTGCAAGCGATGCAGGAGCAAACCGTCACCACCGCCGGGGAAACCCACCGTTTGCCNCAGCCGTTCCACGTGCTGGCGACGCAAAACCCGATTGAGCAAGAAGGCACCTATCCCCTGCCGGAAGCGCAATTGGACCGTTTCCTCATGCAAATCGACGTCGGCTACCCCGATCTCGAGGCNGAGCGGCGGATGGTTTTGGTGACCACCGGTGGCGGCGAAGCGCAGGTCACCCAGGTCATGAGCGGCGGCGATTTGGCCCGCGCGCAAAGTTTGCTGCGCCAAGTGCCGGTCGGCGAAAACATCATCGCCGCGATCCTCGATATTGTCCGCGCCGGCCGGCCAGAGGCGAGTGANCTNGCGTTGGTGCGGGCGCATGTCGCGTGGGGCCCCGGTCCCAGAGCGAGCCAGGCGCTGACCATGGCGGCACGGGCGCGGGCCTTGCTGTATGGTCGGTTGACGCCCTCGCTCGAGGATGTGCTGGCCTTGGCGCCGCCGGTGCTGCGNCATCGNATGGCGTTGAGCTTCACCGCCCGCGCCGAGGCGGTGACCCTCGCCCAGGTGATTGACGCCATGTCGGCGAAATATGCCTAAGCCGGTCATGCGCGCCGAGGCCGAGCACCTCGCCAGCAAGTTTCCGCCCCTCAGATTGGCCGCGCGGCGGCTGGCGGCGACCGTCCGTCAGGGCGCCCATGGCCGCCGGCGGTCCGGCGCGGGTGAGGCGTTTTGGCAATTTCGGCCCTATCAGTCTTTTGACACCGCCTTGGCCGTCGACTGGCGGCAAAGCGCCAAGCGTGGCCAGGTCTATGTCCGCCAGCGCGAATGGCAAACCGCCCAAACCGTGTGGCTGTGGCGCAATGGGTCGGCGTCGATGGCCTATGCCTCGGCGCCGGCGTTACCGACGAAACAGGCGCGCGCCGACCTGCTGGTCCTGGCCCTGGCCAGCTTGCTGGCGGCGGGCGATGAGGCGGTTGGCCTATTGGGCGCGCGCGCNCGCGCCGGCGCCGGCGCGGTTGACGCGGTGGCCGAGGGATTGGACCACCCATCANGCGCGGCAACGCCGCCGCGNAGCNCGGTGGCACGTGNCGGCCAGGTGGTTTTGGTGAGCGATTTTCTGGCGGCGCCGGAACAGACCGCCGCCGATGTCGCCGCCTTGGCGGCGGCCGGCGCTGAAGGCCATTTGGTGCATATCATTGATCCGGCGGAAGCCGATTTTCCATTCGCCGGGCGCGTCCGGTTTGAAGGGATGGCCGATGAGTCGGCGCATGTCGTCGACCAGGCCGACGCCATCGCCGACGCCTATCGCCAGCGTTGGCGGGCGCGGCGCGCGGCCCTTGGCGATATCGCCCGGCGCCATGGCTGGGGGGTGCTCCATCATCTCACCGACAGCCCGCCGGAGACCGCGCTGCTGAACCTTTACACCCATTTGACCGAGACGGTCAGGTAGGCGGCGATGGCGGCGCTCAGCACGCTGACCTTCGCGGTGCCCTGGTTGTTGGCCGGATTGGCGGTGNTGCCGCNGTTATTTATTTTTCTGCGCGTGCAGCCGCCGGCGCCGCGTGTCATCGCCTTTCCGCCNATCGCGCTCTTNGCCGGTTTGGTCCCGGAACGCGCCCGCGCCCAGCGCACGCCCTGGTGGTTGATCCTGTTGCGGTTGCTGATCGCGGGCCTGCTTATTGTGNCTTTCGCCGGACCGCGTTTGGACAGCGGGCGCGATCTGCCGGGACAGGGCCCGTTGCTCTTGGTCGTCGACAATGGCTGGGCGGCCGCCGCCGATTGGCCGGCACGCCAGGCCGAGGCGATGGCGGCGGTCACACGCGCCGGCTTGACCGGTCGGCCGGTATGGGTGATGCCGACCGCCTCGCCGGCGCCACCGGGACCGCTGTCGCCGGCCGCCGCCGCGACAGCGGTACGGGCTCTCACGCCACGACCTTGGGCGACCGACCGAGCGGCGGTGATCGCAACCCTCNAACGGCGCATGGCGCCGCCGGCGGGGAGCCTATGGATTTATGACGGCGCCGGGTCGGGTGCCGCGGCTTTGGCCCAGGCGACGGCGCGTTTCGGCCCGTTGGTGGTCCGCCAGGCCAAGCGCGCGCCGCTTGTTTTGGACACCCCAACCGAGGGNCNGGCCGGTCTAAACCTGAGCGTGCGGCGGCCGCCCGGNGCCGCCGCGTGGCAAGGCGCGCTACGGGCCACCGCCGAGGATGGCCGTGAGCTNTGGCGGGGGCCGCTNACCTTCGCCGCCGGTGCGGTGCGGGCGGAAGTCACCATCGATCTNCCATTGGTCCTGCGCAATCAGATCACCCGCGTCGCCATCGACGGGGTCGCGGGGGCGGCCTCGGTGATCTTGTTGGACGAGCGCTTNCGTCGGCGCGGCGTCGGCTTGCTCAGCGATCAGGCGATCAAGGACCGGCGCAGTTTGNTAGACGGTGAATACTATCTCATCCGGGCACTGACACCGTTCGCCGCCCTTGAACACGGCGATGTCGCCGCCCTGACCGCCGCCAACGGCCCGTCAATGATTCTGCTCGAGGATCGTGTGCTGACCCCGGCGGCGGCGGGGAACCTGCGCGATTGGATGGGCGGCGGCGGTGTCTTGGTGCGGTTCGCCGGCCCCAATCTGGCGGCCGCCGGTGACGACCTTTTGCCGGTGCGCCTGCGGCGCGGCGACCGCGCTTTTGGTGGCGCCTTGACCTGGACCGCGCCGGCGCGCCTGGCGCCGTTTCCGCCGACCAGCCCGTTCGTCGGCTTGACCCTGTCGCCGGAGGTGACGGTCAACCGGCAGGTCTTGGCCGAACCGAGCCTGGATCTGAGCGAGCGCAGCTGGGCACGCTTGGACGACGGCACGCCGTTGGTCACCGCACGGCCGGTGGACAAGGGATGGTTGGTGCTGTTTCACACCACCGCCAACACGGCGTGGAGCAATCTCGCCCTCTCCGGTCTGTTCGTCGACATGCTCCGGCGCTTATCGAGTCTCGGGCGTGGCCGCGTCGATAAAGATCGACCGCGGGCGCGGCCGCCGCTCGCCACCTTGGACGGTTTTGGGCGTCTTGGTCCGCCGCCGGCAGGTGCCCGACCGTTGCCGGCGGGGTCGGCGGCGGTGGCGGTAGGACCCGACCATCCACCCGGGTTTTATGGCCGGCAAGGTCAGCGCGAGGCGGTCAACTTGGGGCCGACCCTGGGTTCGCTCACGGCGCCCGCGCCGTTGGCCGTGGCCGACCGCGTTGGCGGGTTCGAGGGTGACAGCCTGCGCGACTTGCGCGGCCCGCTGTTGGCCGCTGCCCTGGTCTTGGCGATGTGCGACGTGCTCGCTTCATTGGCGTTGGGCGGCTGGTTGCGGCCGGTGGCGCGTGGCGGGGCGGCTGTCCTCGGCCTGGTCTTCGCCGTCACCTGGTTGTTCACGGTCGCGCCGGCGGCGGCTCAAAGCGGCGGCGGCCGGCCGGTCGACGATAAGACCCTCGCGGCCGGGTTGGAAACCCGCCTCGCTTACATCCGCACCGGCGACACGACGATCGACCGGATCAGCGCCGCCGGCCTGAGCGGTTTGAGCGCCGTGGTCGGCCAACGCACGGCGGTTGAACCCGGCGCGCCGCTGGCGATTGATCCGGCGCGGGACGCGTTGGCCCTCTTACCCTTGATTTACTGGCCCATCACCGAACGACAAAAGCCTTTGTCCAGTACCGCCACGGCGCGGCTCAACGCCTATATGCGTAATGGCGGAATGATCTTGATCGATACCCGCGACCAGTGGGCGAGTGGGTTTTCGGCGCGGGGTCCCGGATTGGAGCTATTACAGCGCCTGACCGACGGCTTGGCGATCCCCGATTTGGCGGCGGTCGACAACGACCATGTGCTGACTCGCAGCTTTTACCTATTGTCGGGCCTGCCGGGGCGCTTTCGCGGCGGTCGCGTGTGGGTCGGCGCCGACCGCGAGATGGTCTCCCCGGTGGTTGTCGGCCGCCATGACTGGGCCGCCGCCTGGGCCCGTGACGCGGCGGGGCGGCCCCTGTTCGCGGTTGAGCCGGGCGGCGACTTGCAACGCGAGATGGCTTTTCGCTTTGGCGTCAACCTGGTGATGTACGCGCTCACCGGCAACTATAAGGCCGACCAGGTGCATGTGCCGGCGATTTTGGAGCGTTTGGGACAATGAGCGACAGCGCTTTCGCCATCGCCTTCACGCCCTTGCTGCCGTGGCCGGCGATTGTGGTTTTGGGCGGCCTCGCCCTGGCCTTCGGTGCGCTCGCCTTGTGGCGGCGGCGGCGGGTCGGTGGCTGGCGCCTGGCGGCGGCGACGCTGCTGGTGCTGGCCTTGGCCAATCCGGGTATTCAACGCGAGCAACGCGCGCCGCGGCCGGACGTCACCTTGNTGGTNATCGACCGGAGTCAAAGCCAAACCCTGGNCGANCGGCCGGCGCGGACAACCGCNGCGGTGACCGCGCTNCGCACGCGCTTGGCCGATATGGAGGACATGCTTGTGCGCGAGATCACGGTNGCNCCGCGCACGGCGTCGGCCGGCGCGCCCGCCGCCACCGCCGGCGACGGCACCCGCCTATTTGGCGCCCTNGCCGAGGGCTTGGCCGAGATCCCGCGCCGCCGCCTGGCCGGCGTCGTGGTGGTGAGCGATGGACAGGTCCATGACCCGCCGCCGGCGCTGGCCGGCGAGGCGCCGCTTCATGTGTTGTTGACCGGTCGGCGCGATGAGCGTGACCGCTATTTGGAAGTGAGGAAGGCCCCGCGTTTCGCCCTGGTCGACCAGGAAAGCGCCCTTACCGTGCATATCCACGACCGCCAGGTGGCCGCCGGCACACCGCTCGACGTAACGGTGACCGTGGACGCGTCGGCGCCGCGTCGGCTGCGCCTGCCGGCGAACCAGGATGTCGATATTCCGCTGACCATTGGGCACGCCGGGGCCAATATCGTCGCCGTCACGGTGGCCGCCGGCGCCGATGAGTTGACCCTTGTCAACAATCGGGCGGTGCGGACCGTCAATGGTGTGCGCGACCGCTTGCGGGTGCTGCTGGTTTCGGGCTTGCCGCACCCAGGCGAACGGGCGTGGCGCGACGTGTTGAAATCGGACCCGTCGGTGGATTTGGTCCATTTCACCATCCTCAGGCCGCGCGAAAAACAGGATGGTACGCCGATCCGCGAACTGGCCTTGATCGCTTTTCCCTATCGCCAATTATTCGAACAAAAACTCGACCAGTTCGATTTGGTGATTCTGGACCGCTATCATCGCCGTGGCCTACTGCCGCGCGCCTATTTCCGTAATATCGCCGAGTATGTGCGTGGCGGCGGCGCGGTGCTGGAAGCTTCCGGCCCCCAGTTCGCGGGCCCGTTGAGCTTGGACCGGACGGCGCTGGGCGCGGTGCTGCCGGCGACCCCGAGCGGCGAGATCGTTGAACGGCCGTTTCGCCCACGCCTGACCGAAACCGGCCGGCGTCACCCGGTGACCGGTGACCTGCCCGGTGGTGGCGGCGACGGCAAAGCGGCGCGATGGGGGCGTTGGCTGCGCCAGATCGACGCGCGCGCGACGCGCGGGGCGACCGTGCTGTCGGGCGCGGATGGACGCCCGTTGATGGTCTTGGATCGAGTCGAAGAGGGACGGGTGGCGCATATTCTGTCCGATCAACTATGGCTGTGGACGCGCGCCTTTGACGGCGGTGGTCCGGGGTTGGAACTGTTGCGGCGGACCGTCCATTGGCTGATGAAAGAACCGGAATTGGAAGAAGACGCTCTGGTCGCCAAGGTTCGCGAAGGGCGCTTGGAAATCCGCCGGCGCAGCTTGACCGACGCCGCTGGGCCGGTGACCGTGACCGTGCCGAACGGCGACACCCGCCAGGTGACCCTGACCCAAACGGCGCAAGGGCGGGCGGCAGCGACCACGGCGATCGAAGGTGCCGGGGTTTACCGGGTGGAGGATGACCGCCGCGCCATTTTGGTTGCAGTGGGGGCCGTCGAGGGACCGGAGATGGCTGATGTGCGCACCACCGCGGCGGTCTTGGCGCCGGTCGCCGAGGCGCGTGGTGGCGGTGTCTTCTGGTTGCCTCGCGACGGCCTGCCGCGTCTGCGTAGAACCGACCCCGATGACCGCCAAAGCGGCGCCGGGTGGATCGGCTTGCGCGCCAATCGCGATTATGTGGTGACCGGTCAGCGCGATGGGCCGTTGTTGCCGGCGCCGCTGGCTCTGGTCTTGGTGTTGGCGGTGCTGGTCATCGCCTGGCGCCAGGAAAGTCGCTAGACGATGGGGACGGCCCGTTTAAGCGCGCGCGCGGTCGGCCATCGTTTCGGCGCCGCCGGCGACGACGGCTTGGAAGTGGTGCGGGATATCGACATCTCTGTCGCGGCGGGCCAATTCGTCGCCCTGGTGGGGCCGTCGGGCTGCGGCAAATCGACCTTGCTTCGTATTCTCGGCGGCTTGATTCGGCCCAGCCAGGGCCAAGTCGATGACAGCGAGGGCCCGGTCGACGGCCCCTCGCCGAAGCGGGCGATGGTGTTCCAGCAGCCGGCCCTGCTGCCGTGGTTGACGGTGGCCCAGAATATCGCCTT
>NZLB01000098.1 GCA_002694075.1 Nisaea sp. | reverse complement strand
CGGCGGTCATGCGTTTGACGATCTCGGCGCCTTCCGGTGTGTGTACCTCGCGCGCCACCACCAATCCCATGGCCGACAAGCGGGCGAGAGTCTGCAAATCGAAAAACTGGTCATCGCTGAGATGTTCGAAGGGGTCGACAAGCGCATCGACCGAGGTCGGCACCAGATCTTGCCAGGTCAGGGTTTTGGCGGTGGCGGTTTGGGCCGTCGTGGCCGGCGACGGGGCGGCCCAAATGATCGCCAGGCCGAGCGCCAGCAGGGCCACCAAATGGATCTGGCGCCGGCCGGTCATTGCAACTCGGCGGCGTCGGCTTGAGCGATGGAACCGCCGGTCACGACCCGCAACAGAACGCCGCAGAAACGATGGCCGAAGCCGCCCTCCAAAGCGCGTAATAGGTTGCCGTCATGGTGGCCATCGGTGGGGTCCACATTGATGGCCGCGCACCGCTCGATCCGGTCGATCACGGCCAGCCGCGCGCCGTTGATCGTGATGGTTTGGCCGACCCACTCCAGTTCGGCCCAAGGGCGGGCGCCCTCGATCACCAAATTGCCGCGAAACCGGTCGACCGCCAAAGGCGCGTCGACGATCCGCTCAAGGTCGCGGACCGAGGCGGCGTTGATCAGCGAAATCAACGGCGTCCTTTGGTCACTGAAACTAATGTCGCCGCCGTCGATTAATTTTGGGGGGCCGGACAAGGTGTCGCCCAGGTAGGCGGTGAAAAACCCCTCGATCAGGGTGCGTCCAAGCGGATTGGTGATCTGACCCCGGCTCACCGCGTGCGCTTGGCGGTAGATTGTCAAAACCTCCTGCGCATCGTCGTAATGGCTGGTCAGTTTGGCCAGCTTCGGATGGCGGGCCAGTTGCAGAAAATGGCCCTTGTTGCGCCAGCGGGCGTGGTCGTTGGCGCCGGTCGGCCCGCCACGCGTCAAGGCGAAGCGCCGGTCATTGGCGATCGGCCGATCCGCCCGCAGGGTGGTGCGCGCCAAACGATGGGCGTTCAGCCCCTTGACGGGAAAATAGTTAATGGTATCGATGACCATGCCCATCGGCTCAGCTTGGGCAAGGGTGCGAGGGCTGTCAACGGCGCACCGGCGCTGAATTTTCCCCCAATCGTATAGAAATCGGCCGGTTCTTCGGCCGACTCCCTTGTGTGACATTTTAGGCACACCCATATGGGGGGTGAGATCCCTGGGACCGGCCGGCGCGCCGCCCCCTTTTCGCAAGGAGACAGGCGTGGAGATGGACAGCTTCACCGATCGCTCGCGCGGCTTTATTCAAGCGGCCCAGACCGCCGCTGTCGGCCGTGGTCATCAACGCTTTTCGCCGTTGCATTTGCTGCAGGCGCTGCTTGCCGACGGCGAGGGCGTCGCCAGCCGGTTGGTGAGCGCCGCCAGCGGCGACGTTAAGCGCGTCACGGCGGCCGTCGAGGCCGATCTCGGCAAGCTGCCGCAGGTCGCCGGCGACGCCGCCGGCCAGCTTTACATGACGCCTGAACTGGCACGCGTCCTCGAGGCCGCGAAAAGCGCCGCCACCGCCGCCGGCGACAGCTTCGTGACGGTTGAGTATCTGTTGCTGGCGATGGTCATCGCCGATGCCGCGCCGGTTAGCACCATTCTCGCCGACGGCGGGGTGACCAAGGCCGGGTTGGAAACCGCCATCGCCCACCTACGCAAGGGACGCAAAGCCCAATCGGCCGGCGCCGAGGCGCAGTATGACGCTCTGGAGAAATACACCCATGACCTCACCGCCGCGGCGGCGGCGGGTAAGCTTGATCCGGTGATTGGCCGCGACGATGAGATTCGCCGAACCATCCAGGTGCTGTCGCGGCGGACCAAAAACAATCCGGTGTTGATCGGTGAACCAGGGGTCGGCAAGACCGCGATTTTGGAGGGATTGGCGCAACGCATCGTGCATGGCGACGTACCCGAGCCGCTGAAATCGAAGCGGCTGCTGGCGCTGGACCTCGGCGCCTTGATCGCCGGCGCCAAGTTCCGCGGCGAATTCGAGGAGCGCTTGAAAGCGGTGTTGCAGGATATTCAGACCGCCGCCGGCGAAATCATTCTGTTTATCGATGAACTGCACACCCTGGTCGGCGCCGGCGCCGCCGAGGGCGCGATGGACGCCTCGAACATGTTGAAACCGGCGCTGGCGCGGGGTGAATTGCATTGCGTCGGCGCCACCACCTTGGACGAATATCGCAAACATATCGAAAAGGACGCCGCCCTGGCGCGGCGTTTCCAAACGGTTTTCGTGTCCGAGCCCGATGTCGCCGACACGGTCTCGATCCTGCGCGGGTTGAAGGAAAAATACGAACTGCATCACGGTGTACGGATCACCGACCCGGCGCTGGTCGCCGCCGCCCATCTCTCCGACCGCTATATCACCGACCGGTTTTTGCCCGACAAGGCGATTGATTTGGTCGACGAGGCGGCCAGCCGGCGGCGCATGGAAATGGATTCCAAACCTGAGACCATCGACGAGTTGGACCGGCGCATCATCCAGTTGAAAATTGAACGCGAGGCGCTGAAGCGGGAAAGCGACAGCGCCAGCCGCGAGCGCCTGGACGGTCTTGACGGCGAACTGGCCGACCTCGAAGCCGAAGCCGCCAGCATGACCGAACAGTGGCAGGCGGAAAAAGACAAGGTCAGCAGCTTGCAAGGGGTGCAGGAGCGCCTTGACCGGGCGCGCCAGGATTTGGACCAGGCGACGCGCGACGGCGACCTCGCGAAGGCCGGTGAATTAACCTACGCGGTGATCCCCGAACTCGAAGCCAAATTGGCCGAAAGCAAGGAGGCGCCGACCCAGCGCCTGCTAAGCGAAGAGGTTAGCGAGGCCGATATCGCGGCCGTCGTGTCGCGCGCCACGGGCATCCCGGTGGACCGAATGATGGCCGGCGAACGCGAAAAACTTCTTGGCATGGAAACCGCTTTGGAAGGTCAGGTAATCGGCCAGACGGCGGCGGTGGCGGCGGTCTCCGACGCGGTACGCCGGGCCCGCGCCGGGCTGCAAGATCCGGCCCGGCCGATTGGTTCATTTTTGTTTTTGGGGCCGACCGGGGTTGGGAAAACCGAGTTGACGCGGGCCCTCGCCCGCTTCCTGTTCGACGATGAAAACGCCATGATCCGCATCGACATGTCGGAATTCATGGAAAAACACGCGGTCGCGCGGCTGATCGGCGCGCCGCCGGGCTATGTCGGCTACGAGGAGGGCGGCAGCCTGACCGAAGCGGTCCGCCGCCGCCCCTATCAGGTGGTCCTGCTCGATGAAGTTGAAAAAGCCCATCCCGATGTTTTCAATGTGCTGCTGCAAGTGCTTGACGATGGCCGTTTGACCGATGGCCAGGGGCGGACTGTCGATTTCCGCAACACCTTGATCATCCTGACCTCCAATCTGGGCGCCGAGATCCTCGCCGGCCAGGCCGAGGGCGATGACGTCGAGGCGGTGCGAGGGCCGGTCATGGAGGTGGTTCGCGGGGCCTTCCGGCCCGAGTTTCTCAATCGCCTGGACGAAGTGTTGCTGTTCCGTCGCTTGAGCCGCGATGACATGGCGGCGATTGTCGATATCCAATTGGCGCGCCTACAAGGCTTGCTGGAGGACCGCCAAATCGCCCTCACCGTCACGCCGGCGGCGCGCGGCTGGCTGGGCGAGGCCGGTTATGATCCGGTTTACGGCGCGCGACCGCTGAAGCGGGTGATCCAACGCCATCTTCAGAATCCGCTGGCCAGCCAAATCTTGGCTGGCGCGATCGCCGATGGCGGCGCGGTGACGGTCGACCTGGCGGCGGGCGCGTTGACCATCAATGGCGCGTCGCCGGCGGTGCCGCCACGGCCGGCGCCGGAAGCGCCGACCGCCGGTGCCGCGACCGTCCATTAACAATCGGCGGTGACGCCCTATATGACCGGTCGATAACAAACCTGACCGTGAGTGGAAAAAGCACCGATGACGATGCGCGCCATCGACCAAATCGTCCCGGCCATGCCGGCCACCGACGGCGCCGGCGTCACTCTCAAACGGGCGGTTGGCCGACCCGGGTTGGAGATGGTTGACCCGTTTTTGATGTTGGACGAGTTCGGTTCCGACGACGCGGAGGCGTGGATCGCCGGCTTCCCCGACCATCCCCACCGNGGCTTTGAAACCGTGACGGTGATGCTTGAGGGGCGGATGCGGCACGCTGATTCAGCCGGTCACGCCGGCACCATNGAGGCCGGCGACGTGCAATGGATGACCGCNGGCCGNGGTATCGTGCANTCCGAGATGCCCGAGATCGCCGACGGCCNNCTGCGTGGCTTTCAGCTTTGGGTGAACTTGCCGGCGCGCGACAAGATGGTGGCGCCGCGTTACCAGGAGNTCGCCGCCGCCGATATCCCNGCGGCGGTTTTCGACGGNGGCCGGGCGCGGGTGATCGCCGGCCGCTTTGGCGATGTCGCNGGCCCGGTGGAAACNGGTCGGCCGGTGCGGCTATTGGATGTCACGCTGGCGCCGGCGGGGGTTTTGAGCGTTGACGCGGCGGCGGGGCGCAACGCTCTCGCCTATGTCGCCGCCGGCGCAGTCGCGGGGGTCGGCCGTGACGGCGGCTTGGTGGAGGTCGGCGCCGGCCATACCGCGACCTTCGCCGGCGGCACGGCGATTACCCTTACGGCCGGTGGCGCTGGCGCCCAGGTGCTCTATGCCGAAGGCGCCCCCCTCGACGAGTCGGTGGCCCGCCATGGCCCCTTTGTCATGAACACGCGCGCCGAACTGATGCAGGCGTTCGAGGATTTTCGCGCCGGCCGCTTCTAGATTCGGCGGCGCTGACCGCCACTCGCTCCCCATTCTCTCCCCATTCGCTCCCCATTCTCTGGGGGCAAGGGAGTTGCCAGCCGCTCGGCCAGTGGATATACCGACTCGGCGGTGACGCTCCGATTTGGCGCCGCCGCCCGTCTTGAGGATTTCGCCGACCATGCCCATTCGCATTCCCAACGATTTGCCGGCGGCGCCGATTCTGCGCCAAGAGGGTTTGGTGGTGATGCGCGAGGAGGAGGCCGCCCGCCAGGATATCCGGCCCCTGGAAATCGCCATCCTCAACTTGATGCCGGAAAAGGTTAAAACCGAGACTCAAATCGCCCGCCAATTGGGACGCACGGCGCTCCAAGTCAACATTAGTCTGGTCACCACCCCCAGCTATCGGCCGCGCAACGCGCCGGAGGGTCATATGGCGGCCTTTTACAAACCTTGGACCGAGATCGCCCGCAACAAATACGACGGTCTGATCATCACCGGCGCGCCGATTGAGCGCCTGCCCTTCGAGGACGTCGCGTATTGGCCGGAATTGGTCGATATCTTCAATTGGGCGGCCGGCAATGTGACCAGCATGTTGGCCCTTTGTTGGGGGGCTCAGGCCCTGTTGTACCATCTCTACGGCCTGCCCAAGGTGGAATACCCGGGCAAGCTGTCGGGGGTTTATGAACATCGCCGTGTGGCCGAGCGCTATCCGATTATTTCCGGCTTCGATGACAGCTTTCGGGTGCCGGTGTCGCGCTGGACCGAGGTGCCGCGCGCGGCCATCGCGGGCGAGGCCGATCTCGTCATTCTCGCCGACAGTGATATCGCCGGGGTTTGTCTGGCCCAGGACCGGGCCGGCCGCAACATCTACATGTTCAACCATTTTGAATATGACGCCGATACCTTGGCCTGGGAATACGCGCGCGACCAAGAGGCCGGCGGCGCGCCAAAGGTGCCGGCCAATTATTTTCCCGGCGACGACCCGACGCGGACGCCGCGCAATACGTGGCGCAGCCATGCCCAATTGCTTTATGGCAATTGGATCAATGCGGTCTATCAGATGACGCCCTTTGACCGTCAGGCGATTGGCGGCGGTTAGTTCATAGCCATGGCGGCGGCCGGCCGCAGACGGTCGCGGGTCTTATTGATCGCCGCCACCACCTGCTTGAAGCGCGTCATGTCGGCCCCGCGCAGTTTCTCGCCGGCCGGCAGTTTCAAGCCCATTGGGTTGCGTTGGCGGCCATTGATCAGCACCTCGTAATGCAGATGTGGCCCGGTCGAGCGTCCGGTGCTGCCGACATATCCGATGGTTTGCCCTTGGCGCACCCGGCTGCCCCGTTTCAGGCCGCGGCGGTAACGCGATAAATGGGCATAGGCGGTTTTGTAAGTGCTGTTGTGGCGGATGCGCACATATTTGCCATAGGCGCCATTCCAGCCAATTTGGTCGATTACGCCATCGCCGGCGGCCATGATGGGGGTGCCGGTGCGGGCCGCGAAATCGACCCCGCGGTGCATTTTGTTGTAACCGAGGATGGGATGCATGCGCCGGCCATATCCGGAGGATAGGCGTGCGCCGTCGACCGGCGTGCGCATCAACGTTTTTTTGACGCTTTGGCCGCTGGGGCTGAAATAATCGGTGATGCCGGAGCGGGGCGTGAAACGGTAGTAGCGCAGTGTGCGACCCGACAAGGTCATCGCCGCGTAGGTGATCTCGCCGGCCACCACCGGCGCGCCGGCGGCGTCATGGCCATGGTCGTAGACCACTTCGAAACCGTCGCCGCGTTGGACCTCGCGCTGAAAATCGACGTCGAAGCTGAAAATACGGATCAACTGGCTGAGCACGGCGACCGGCATGTCGGCCTGTTGGGCGGCGTTGTAAAGACTGTCCTCGATGCGGCCGGTCAGGTACCGGGCGCGCGACGTCAAAGTGCGTTCCCGCTCGTAAGCGCGAAAGCCGCCCCGCGGTCCGGCCACCACACTGATTTCACGGCGCACGCTCGGCCGAAAGAAAAACCCGGTGAACCGCCGGCCGTCGGTGACCGGCGGCTGATCCTTGAAATAAAGGGTGATTTCCTGATTGGCGGCCAGGCGCCGCGGGTTGAACACGCGGCTCAACGCGCGTGTCGCCTCATGGGCCTCGCCGGCGCTCAGACCGGCGCCGGTCAATACCTTGGCCAGTGTGTCACCGGCCCGCAAGACCGCCGCTTCCGGTTGGCCGACCAGCGGTGGTGGCCGTCGGTCGGGCCGCGCCACCGGGCGCACGGTCATAGCCCCATCACCTTGGCCGGCGGCGGCCAACGCGGCGTAGCGACTGTTATCCTTTCCGGCCGCCGGCACGGCGCCAAGGGGCGCGCCAAGCGCCAGAAGGCCCACAACCAAGAGCAGCGGCCATCGGCGGGCGGCGCAGATGGGGAGCGAGGTTGGCACGAAGATGGCCCCAGAATTTAACGTGGTAACGAATCTCAATTGTAACATCCACGGCACCCGCGCTTAAGGGCTTTCTGCGCCATCGCCAGGGGCCGTTCAGCGATTCTCCAGGCACGCCGAGCGCGCCGCCGTTGACCCCTAAACCAGGGCTAAGATAATTGATAGAACAAGGGCGGTGGCGAATACCAGGTTGAGGCGGCGGCCGCGCCGTGGGTCGCGCATTTATTGGGCCAAGGCCGCGCCGAACAGCCACCAGGCGGCATGCACCAGAAGCATCAACACCACCAGGACCGTCAGTTTGGCGACGGCGTCGGGGGTCGCCTGGCCGGCGATCAGGGTATGACCGGAGAACACCGCGCCGATGGCGGCGTAGACTTTTGGGTTGGCGATGGCCAGCGCGAAGCCCGGCAGCCAGCCGGCGGCGCGGGTTCCCGCCGCCGCGCCGACCGGCGCCGTGGCGATCCGGTAGGCGAGATAGAGAAGATAGGCGAGGCCAACGGCCTGGATCACCGGCGCCGCCCCGGGCAACGCCCAGAGCGCGCCGGTCACGCCGGTGGCGACCAACAGGG
>NZLB01000097.1 GCA_002694075.1 Nisaea sp. | reverse complement strand
AGCTCATTACCCGGTGGAATTTTTGGCCGCCTCAATGACCTATGACATGGGCAACACCGACAAACTGAACGTCTTCCGGCAGGAACTTCAGGCCGCCCGTTTGCCGCTCCTGGGACCGGATATCAATCGGTCGGAGACCACTTTCTCGGTGGAGAAAACCGAGGACGGCTATGGCGTGCGCTTCGCCTTGGCGGCGATCAAAAATGTCGGCGCGGCGGCGATGGACGCGCTGGTCGCCGAGCGGCGCGGCAAAGGGGCGTTCAAGGATTTGAGCGATTTCGCCAACCGCGTCGACGCGCGCGTCGCCAATAAGCGTTTGTTGGAAAATCTGGCCCGGGCAGGCGCCTTCGACAGCCTGCTTAACAATCGCGCGCGCTTGCATGAGAATGTCGACGCGGTGCTGCGCCACGCCACCGCCGCGGCCCAGGACCGCGGTTCTAACCAGGTGAGCTTGTTCGCCGCCAGTGGCGGCGCCGACCTGTCCGAACTGCGCCTGCGGGACCGGCCGGAATGGCCGCCCTTGGAGCGGCTGGGCCATGAATTCGAAGCCCTGGGGTTTTATCTATCGGCCCATCCGCTTGACAGCTATGGGCGCACTTTGGAGCGTCTCGGCGTGGTGCCAGTGGAACGTTTGGCGGCGACCATCGCCCAACAGCGCGGCGACGCCGCCCGGGTTAAAGTCGCCGGGGTCGTGGTGTCGGCCAAGCTGCGCACTTCAGCGCGTGGCAATCGTTTCGCGTTTGTCGCCTTGACCGACCAATCGGGGGTTTTTGAAATCACCGTGTTTTCCGAGGTGCTGGCGCAAACCCGCGATTTGTTGGAGGCCGGCACGCCGGTTCTGATCAGCGCCAATGCGACGATTGAAGATGACGCCGTCAAACTGTTGGCCCAACGTATCGAGGCGTTGGACAAGGCGGTCGAACAAACCGCCGCCGGCATGTTGATTCATATCCGGGATAATCACGCCATCGCCGGTCTGTCGGGCTTAATGGGCCAACAGAAACGGGGCCGCGGCATGGTGAAAATTGTGGTCGACACCGCCGAACGGGAAGTGGTTATTCCATTGCCCGAGAGTTATCAGATCTCCGCCGCCACCCGTGCCGCCGTCAAATCGCTGCCCGGGGTGGTGGAGGTTCAAGAAATTTAGGGGAGCTGCGGGATGGCCGCCAAACGTATCGCTGTTTTGGGATTTTCGCTGGAATCAAACCGTTTCGCGCCGCCTTGCGGCGAGGCCGACTTCCGTGAGCGCAGCTTTCTGGTCGGGGAGGAAATCTGCCTTGACGCGCGCGCGGAACATCCCGCCCATGACCTCAGTCTGACGGGATTTTACGCCGATATGGACGCCGCCTGCGGCGGTGCGGCGGGCTGGCAGGCGGTGCCCATCCGCTTTATCGCCTCAATGCCGGCCGGGCCGGTGGAAGAGGCGTTCTTCAAGGATTTCTTGGAGAATTGTCGGCGCGATTTGGCCGCCGCCCAGCCTGTCGACGGCGTCTATATCTGCGAGCATGGCGGCGCCATCGCCACCCACACCCATGACCCGGACGGCGATATGTTTACCATGGTCCGCGAGGTGGTCGGCCCGGCGGTGCCGATCGTCGCGACCCTCGACCTGCACTGTAACATTTCCGACGAAATGGAAGAGGCCGTCGATTTAATGATCGGGTACCGCACCAATCCCCATGTCGATTTGTACGAGCGCGGGGTCGAGGCGGCGGGTGCCCTGCGTGAGATGATGGCCGGCCTGCGACCGAAAAGTTATCGCGTGCGCTTGCCGCTGGTCGCGCCCTCGGTCACCCAATTGACCGCCGACGGCTATCCTTACGGCGATTTGATCAAGCGCGGCCAGGCGATGATCGATGAAGAGATCATGAATGTCTCGGCGGTCACGGGATTTGCCTTTGCCGACACACCCAAAAATGGCCTGACGGTGGTGGTCACCGCGCGTCACGACGTGGCGCGGGCCAAACAGGTGGCGATTGAACTGGCCGAATCGGCATGGCGGGACCGTGAACGCTATCGTCCACGCATGATTTCCGTCGAGGAAGCGGCGGCGAAAGCTTGCGCGGTGGGCGCCGACGCCTCGGCGCCGGCGCTTTTGTTCGCCGACCCGGCCGACAATCCGGGGGGCGGTGGACGTGGCAACACCACCTATATCCTCGCGGCCTTCCATGCTGCGGGGGTTACCGGCTGCGCGTTGTCGCCGTTTTTCGACGCGCCCCTGGTGGCGCGGGCGATGGCGGCCGGCGAGGGGGCGGTGATCGAGGCGGCGTTTAACACCGGCGAAACCCAGGAATTGTCGTTGCCCTTCACCGCCGAGGCGCGCGTCCGTGGCCTGTTTGACGGCTCCTTTATCGGCACCCAGGGCATGGCCGCCGGCAAATCGATGAACACCGGGCCAACCGCGGTCCTCGAGGTCGGTGGCGTCACGGTGGTTGTGGTCAGCCAACGCCAACAGGCGTTAAGCAGCGACTATTTTTCCGTCTTTGGGATCGACCCCACCGCGATGCGCTCGCTGGTGGTCAAGTCGCGAGGGCATTTCCGGGCCGGTTTTAGCCACTTATTTGACCCGGCGCGGATTCACGAGGTCGATGTGTTGGGCCTCACCTCGCCGGTCCTGGCGCGCTTTGATTGGCGTTACCTGCCCCGCCCGGTCTTTCCCTTGGACGAGGATGCTACATGGTCGCCGCCGATGTGACACTACGTCGCTAAATTACGCCGCACACGTCATATTTTGGATTGCAACCGGTCGGGCATTGTCACAGACTGAATTTAACTAAGCGGTGTGAAAACACGTCGCGAGGAACGGGGGTCACATATAAGGGGGCGCGCCGCATGGCGGCGACCGTGGTTGGCGTTTTCGCGCCGGCGGCGGCGCGTGCGCGGCGATTATCATATGAATGTTGTAGCGAATATGGCGTCGGGAACGGCGCAGGAGGGCGCGGCGGCTGGACCGCTGCTAGAGGTCAGCGACGTCGCCGTGCGTTTCGGCGGCATCGTCGCTCTCGACGGCGTTAGCTTTTCCATGCCCAAGGGCATTGTGCAAGGCCTGATTGGCCCCAATGGCGCCGGTAAAACAACCTTGTTTAACTGTCTCAGCCGGCTCTACGTGCCNAATCAGGGCGACATTCGCTTTGAGGGGCAGTCGATTTTGACCATGTCACCCCACGGCATCGCCAATATCGGTATCGGNCGAACCTTTCAAAACCTGGCGTTGTTCAAAACCATGTCGGTGCTCGACAATGTGATGGTCGGTGGCCATTCGCAGAGCAGCAGTGATTTCGTGTCGAACGCCTTGCGCTTGCCGTGGGTGTCGCGCGAGGAGCGCCAACTGAAAGACGCGGCGTGGGAATTGATTGAGTACCTGGAACTCGGTGATGTCGCCTTCCAACCTGTTGGCGGTCTGCCCTTTGGCACGCAGAAACGGGTTGAGATGGCGCGTGCGTTGGCGGCGCGGCCCAAGCTGTTGTTGCTCGACGAGCCGGCCGGCGGCTTAAACCATGACGAGGTCACCGAACTCGGCAACTTGATCACCCAAATCCGCGATGAACGGGACATCACCATCTTGCTGGTGGAGCATCACATGAGCCTGGTGATGAGCATTTCCGACCGCGTGGTGGCGATTGATTTCGGGCGTAAGATCGGTGAGGGCACGCCCGAGGAAATTCAGCAAAACCAAGATGTAATCAACGCCTATCTCGGGACGCCGGACTAATGGAATTATTAAAGGTCTCCAATCTGTCCGCGTATTACGGACAGATCCAAGCCCTGCATGCCATCAGCTTCGCGATGGACGAGGGCAGTGTCACCACGATCCTAGGCGCCAATGGCGCCGGTAAAACCACCACCCTTCGGTCGATCTGCGGGATGGTGCGCACCGAGGGCTCGGTGGTCATGGCTGGCGAGGAAATTCGCGGCAAGGCGACCGAGGACATCGTGCGCACTGGCATCGCCCATGTGCCCGAAGGGCGCGGCACCTTCACGCGGGTGACGACCGAGGAGAATCTCCTACTCGGCGCCTATACCCGCGGCAAAGATAGCGGGGTGCAAGACGATATTGACCGGGTTTATTCCTATTTCCCGCGCTTGAAGGAACGCCGCAACCAGCAAGCGGGGACCTTGTCCGGCGGCGAGCAGCAAATGTTGGCGGTCGGCCGCGCACTGATGCTACGCCCGCGTTTGATGCTGCTGGACGAGCCATCCTTCGGTCTGGCGCCGCTGATCGTTGAGGAGTTGTTCAACATCCTGCGGACCATCAACCAGACAGAGCAGGTCAGCATGTTGCTGGTCGAACAAAACGCCACCCTGGCCCTCAACCTGGCGGATCACGCCTATCTGCTGGAGACCGGTAACGTGGTCATTTCCGGCACCGCTGAAGAAATCGCCGCTGACGAGGGCGTGCGCAAATCCTATCTCGGTTACTAGGAGTTCGCTCAATCATGGATCTCTTTTTGCAACAGACCCTGAGCGGGCTCGCCACTGGCGCCATTTATGCCTCGCTCGCCCTGGCCGTGGTGATGATTTACCAGGCCATTGACCATTTCAACTTCGCGCAAGGCGAGATGGCGATGTTCTCGACCTTCATCGCCTGGCAAATGATCGATTGGGGCATGCCCTATTGGGCGGCTTTCGCCGTTTGCTTGTTCCTGTCGTTCATCGGCGGTATGGCGATTGAGCGGATTGTCTTCGCGCCCCTCCATAGCGCGCCGGTACTCAGTCACATTGTGGTGTTTATCGCACTGACGCTGATTTTCAACGCCATCGCCGGCTTCATTTGGGAGTTTACGATTAAGGAATTCCCGAGCCCATTCCCGGCCAAACTGCCGTTCGAGACCAATTTGATAGGGCCACATGAGCTTGGCGTGGTGATTGTCACCCTGATCATGCTCGGGCTGATCTACGCCTTCTTCCGCTACACCCCCGTTGGCTTGGCCATGCGGGCGGCGGCGGCCAACCCAGACTCGGCCCTGTTGGTCGGGGTCAGTGTCAAGAAAATGCTGGCCCTTGGCTGGGGCCTGGCGGCGCTAGTTGGCGCGGTCGCCGGCATGATGATCGCGCCGGTGGTGTTCCTTGAGCCGAACATGATGCTGACGGTCCTGCTTTACGGCTTCGCCGGGGCGGTGGTCGGCGGCTTGACCAGTCCCGGCGGCGCCGTGGTCGGCGGTTTCATGATGGGCGTGTTGGAGAACTTGGCTGGCGAATATGTCATCGGTAGTGAGTTGAAATTGACCTTTGCCCTGGTGGTGATCGTCGCCGTGTTGTTGTTCAAACCGTCCGGCTTATTTGGGCGGACCGTGGTCCAGAGGGTTTAA
>NZLB01000096.1 GCA_002694075.1 Nisaea sp. | reverse complement strand
GCCGCCGATTTGTGGTTTTTGGCGGCCCAGGGTGGGGCCGGCGACACCGCGCCGGCGGCGCGCCTAGGCTTGGCCGCGCTGATCGCCTTCATCACCGTTATCGGTGGCCGCATCGTGTCGGCCTTCACCGCCAATTGGCTGGCCGCGCGGCAGACGCCCGCCGTCCGCCTGGGACCGGGGGTGGACCGCTTGGCCCTGGCGGTGACCGGTGCCGCGTTGGTCGCCTGGGTCGGCTGGCCGGCGCATCCGTTGACCGGCTATCTCGCCGCCGGCGCCGGTCTGGCCAACGCTTTCCGCTGGGCGCGCTGGCGGGGCTGGCAATGCTTGGCCGAACCGCTGATTTTTGGCCTTCACCTTGGCTATCTGTGGCTGGTCATCGGTTGGGGCCTGACCGCGGCGGCGATTTTATGGGTGCCGAGCGTCACCCACGGCATGGCCCAACACGCCTTTACCGCCGGCGCCATCAGTCACATGACCCTGGTGGTGATGAGCCGCGCCGCCCTTGGCCACAATGGTCTGCCGCTAAAGGCCGACGCCCTCCTGTCCGCGGCCATCGCCTGCGTTTTCGTCGGCGCGGTTTTGCGCGTGACGGCGAATTTCACCGGTGCGGCCGCCGGACCGGTACTGATGATCGCGACCAGCCTGTGGAGTCTTGCTTTCCTGTTGTTCTTCTCACGCATCCTGCCGCTCTGTTGGCGGCGCATGCCGGCGTATTTGGCGGGCGACGGTTAAGCCCTGGGCGCGCTATTCTCTCGCCATCGATGTGCGCCATTGGAGGACCGGCCGATGTATGTGCCGCGACATTTTCGCCAAGACGATCCCATCTTGCTGTCGACGGCGATGCAGCGGTTCGCCGCCGCCACCCTGGTCAGCCAGGGCGCCGATGGCCTGCTCGCTAGCCATGTGCCGATTGAAGTGATCGCCGCCCCGGCGCCCTGGGGATTGCTCCGCTGTCATTTGGCGCGCGCCAACCCGCATGCCGAAAGCCTCGCCCTTGGCGGCCCGGTATTGGCGATTTTCAACGGGCCGGAAGGTTACGTCTCTCCCAATTGGTACCCCTCGAAAGCCGACCATGGCAAAGTCGTGCCGACCTGGAACTACGCCGCCGTGCATGCCCGCGGCACAGCCGTGACCTTCACCGACCCGGACCGTTTGCACGCCCATGTCAGCGCCCTGACCGACCGGTTTGAGACCGACCAAGCCGCGCCCTGGGCGGTCGACGACGCGCCGTACGACTTTATCGCCGGCATGCTGCGGGCGATTATCGGTGTGGAAATCACCCTGACCGAGGTCACCGGCAAATGGAAAATGTCCCAAAATCGGGCGCCCGCCGACCGAGCTGGCGTTATCGCCGGGTTGCGCGACACCGGGGCGGCGGCGCTCGCCGATGAGATGGAAAGGGCGCGCGACATAAGCCATCCCAAAGGAGAATGACATGACGCGACCTGACTTGACCTGGCCGGTGCTTTCGCTACCGTCGGACGCGTAACAGGGCGATTGGGAGGGGGAAATGAACCAAGCCAAAGTGTTGGAAAACGTCGCCACATTTTATGGCGACCGACCGGCGATTTCGGTCGGAACGGAGGTTTACCTGACCTAT
This sequence comes from Nisaea sp., assembly GCA_002694075.1. Lineage (GTDB taxonomy): Bacteria > Pseudomonadota > Alphaproteobacteria > Thalassobaculales > Thalassobaculaceae > TMED26. The sequence goes on along the minus strand of NZLB01000096.1, from coordinate 17,118 downwards.
CGCCAGTTCGCCGACCGGGTGGCGCGGCTGGCTGGCGCCCTCCGCGGCCCGCTTGGCCTGGCGCCTGGCGACCGGGTCGGTTTGGCGATGAAAAACTGCGGCGACTATTATCCGATTGAATATGGCGTCTGGCATGGCGGTCTCGCCTCGGTGCCGATTAACGCCAAACTGCACCCGCGGGAAATCGCCTATATCCTGGAGAACAGCGGCGCGCGAGTTTGTCTCGCGACAGCGGACCTGGCCGAAGACCTGGCCCCGCTGGTCGATGAAATCGACACTTTGGAACAGGTCATCGACATCTCCAGCCCCGTCTTCGACGCCTTGCTCGACACTGACCCGATCGCCGTCGCCGACCCCGCCCCAACCGATCTCGCCTGGCTATTTTATACCTCCGGCACCACCGGCCAACCCAAGGGCGCGATGATCACCCACCGCAGCCTGATGGCCTGCACCATGAATTATTACGCCGATGTCGACGAGGTGACGCCCGACGCCTGCATGATTCATCCCGCGCCTCTCAGCCATGGCGCCGGCATTTACGGCGTCGCCTTCGTCGCCAAAGGCGCCAATAATGTGGTGCCGGCCTCGGGCGGGTTCGACGTCAACGAAACCCTCGCCCTGATCGCCCATTGGCCACGCTGTAGTTTCTTTTTCGCGCCGACCATGGTCACCCGCCTGATCACCGCGCCACAAATTCACGACGCCGACACCAGCAATCTACGCACCATCATCTACGGTGGCGCGCCGATGTATTACGCCGACACACGCCGGGCGCTCGACATCCTCGGTCCGAAACTGGCCGAAATCTACGGCCAGGGCGAGGCGCCGATGACCATCACCGGCCTGCATCGCCGGATGTTCGCCGATATCGATCACCCGCTTTACGACCACTACATCGGCACCACCGGCTTGCCGCGCACCGATGTCGAAGTGCGGGTGGTCGATGAGGATGGCCATGATCTGCCGGTCGGCGAGGCCGGCGAGGTGATCTGCCGCGGCGACGTGGTGATCCCCGGCTATTGGCGCAATCCCGAAGCCAACGCCAAGACTTTCCGTGACGGCTGGCTGTGGACCGGTGACGTCGGTGCCTTTGACGAACATGGCTTCCTGACCTTGAAGGACCGCTCGAAGGATATGATCATTTCCGGCGGCACCAATATCTACCCGCGCGAAATCGAGGAGGTGCTGCTACGCCATCCGGCGATTCTGGAATGCGCGGTGATCGGTCGGCCGCATCCCGATTGGGGCGAGGAAGTGGTCGCTTTCATCACCTGCCATCCAGGTGAAAGCACCAGCCCGGCCGAGCTTGATCAGCTTTGCCTGGACAATATCGCGCGCTTCAAACGGCCCAAGGATTACCGCTTCATGGCGGCGTTGCCGAAAAACAATTACGGCAAAATCCTGAAAACCGATCTGCGTATGTTGGAACAAGAAACCGCCGCCGCCTCTTAAAACCGCGTCTCTTAGAGGCCCGCCTATTCGGCGGCGGCTTGGCCAGCGGCGACCTGGTGGCGGACCAGTTGGGTATAAAGACCGCCGGCCGCGAGAAGCGTGTCATGGTCGCCGTATTCGACCATGCGACCGGCCTCGAGCACGACAATCTGATCCGCGTCCCGCACGGTTGACAGGCGATGGGCGATAACGATGGTCGTGCGCGCGGTTTTCAAACGCTCCAAGGCTTGCCGCACCGCCGCCTCATTGACCGCGTCGAGATGCGAGGTCGCCTCATCGAGGATCAGCACCGGCGCGTCTTTCAAGAACGCCCGCGCGATGGCGACACGCTGGCGCTGGCCGCCGGACAAGCTGGCACCGCGTTCGCCGATTGGGGTTTCCAAACCCTGCGGCAAGGCGGCAACCAGGTCGCCGAGGGCGGCGTTTTCGACGGCGGCAGCCAACTCCGCGCCGCTCGCCTCGGGCTTGGCGATCATGATATTGGCCCGGAGTGTGTCGTTGAATAAATAGGTGTCTTGCGCGACCAGTGCGATGCGCGCGCGCAAATCGTCCAATTGATAGTCGCGCAGGTCCTGGCCATTGAGGGTGATCCGCCCGGCATCCGGGTCCCAAAAACGCATCAATAATTGCGCACTGGTGGTCTTGCCGGCGCCCGAGGTGCCGACCAGGGCGGTGGTTTGTCCCGCCGGCACCGCGAAACTGACGCCGGCGAGGGCCATGCGGGTGGTACCGGGATAGCTGAAATCGACGCCGTCCAAAGCCAACGCGGCGGCGCGTCCATCGCCGGCGACCCCGGCGCCATCTGTGACCGCCACATGTTCGGCCTGGATCGAGTAGACGCGCCGGGTCGAGCCCAAAGTGTCGGCCAATTGACGGCCGATTTGCGCGATCTCGGAAACCGGTAAAAAAGCCGCCAGGGCGAGTAAGGTCAGTAACGGCAAAATGCCGCTGTCGACGGCGCCATGGGCGGCCAGCCAGCCGCCGGTGACCGCCACCGCCAAAGCGCCAAAGCCGGTCATCACCTCTAAACTGGTTTGCTGCCAGGTCAATTCGTTGAAAAACGGCAGGCGCAGGCGCACATGGGCGGCGCCCAGACGGTCGAAGGCGTCACCGCGCGCGGTTTCCTGTTGAAAGGCGATAATCTCGCCCAGGCCCTGCACCGAATCGACCGCGTGGGCGCCCAACTCGCCGGCTGCCTCGCGCGCGCGCGCGCCGAGCCGGTCAACCCGCTTGCGGAACAACAGGGGCGAGCAACCGACGATCACTAAAAACGGCAGCAGCACCCCGGCCAACCACGGGCTATAGCTGGCCAGGACCGCCAGAATCGCCGCCGGCGCGACCAACGCGACAAAGGCCGGCGCGACGGTATGGGCGAAGAAATACTCGACCAATTCGATGTCATGGGTGGCGATGGCCATTAAGTCGCCGGTGCGCCGGCGGACCAGATAAGCTGGCGCCAGTTGATCGAGCTTACGGAAATAAGCGATGCGCATTTCCGCCAACAGGCGAAAAGCCATGTCATGGGCGATCCAGCTTTCGAACCAATGCAGCAACCCGGCGAGCGGCGCCAGCGCCGCCAGGGCCCAGAGATACCCCTCGAACGGCGTGCCGTTTTTCAGCGCGAAAATGGTCAGCGCGCTGCAAATGCCAACGCCGACATAGGCCAGCACGCGGCCAACCCCGAAAACGAAAGTCAGCCCAAGGGCGCCGCGCCAGGGCCAAATCAGGCCCATCAAGACACGCACCACCCGCGCCCAGGTCATCCCCTCGGCCGCCACCACCCCCTCGGTCGGCGCGGCGATGGCGCCGCCCGGCACATCGGCGACCGTCTCGGCCGTCGCCGCCGGCCGCGCCACCGGGGCCGGCGCGCCCGCATCGCCGACCGGCGCCTCGCGCGCCTGTTCGGCCATCAACCGACGATAAACGCCGTCCTGGGCCATGAGGTCTTGGTGGCTACCGGCCTCGGCGACGCGACCGCCGTCGAGGGCGATAATCCGGTCGCAACCAATCACGCTGGACAAGCGGTGAGCCAGGACCAGGACGGTGCGGCCGACCATCAAACGGTCGAGGGCACTTTGGATGACCGCCTCGTTTTCCGCGTCGACCGCCGACAACGCCTCATCCAAGACCAGGATCGGCGCGTCTCGCAGCAACGCGCGGGCGATGGCCACCCGTTGGCGCTGCCCGCCCGACAATTTAATCCCCTTTTCACCGACGACGGTTTGGTAACCGGCCGGCAAACCGGCGATGAAGTCATGGATATTGGCCGCCCGCGCGGCGGCGATCAGCTGTTCCTGGCTGGCCTCGGGCGCGCCCATGCGCAGGTTTTCCTCAACCGTGCCATGGAAAAGGTAGGTATCCTGCGAGACCACGGCGATTTGCCGGCGAATGGCGTCGAAGGTCAGGTCGCGCAAGTCATGGCCGCCCAACAGCACGCGCCCGCCTTGCGGGTCATGAAAGCGCAGCAACAGCCGCACAATCGACGATTTGCCACAGCCGGATGGCCCCACCACGCCGATCCGCTTGCCGGCGGCGACAGTGAAATCCAAACCGCGGTGAACCGCGCGCGGACTGCCAGGATAGCTGAAGTCGACATTCTCGAAGGCCAAGGTCGGCGCGATCTCGGCCGGCGCGGCCGCCCCCGCGGTCACCTCCGGTGTGCCGTCCAACAGCCGGTACAGCCCCTTGGCCGCCGACAGCCCGACCATTCCCTGGTGCAGCACGCTGCGCAGGTCGCGCATCGGCCGGAAAACCTCGGTGCCGAGCATCAGAATGATCAAAAGTTCGGTTAGCCCCATGGCGCCGTCGACCACCCGCCAAGCGCCCACCGTCAACGCCGCCGCCGCGCCAATCGCGATGGCGCCATCGGTGATGCCGCGCGCCAAGGAGTTGCCGGCCAGCACCCACATGGTGGTGCGTTGCAAATCGCGCGCCTTATCGGCCAGGAGATCGGCCCGCGCCCGCGCCTGGCCAAAGGCTTTCAAGGTCGCCAGCCCTTGGATCGAATCCAACATCTCCGAGGCGAAAGCGCCATAGGCGTCGCGCCGTTCGAGCGAGCGTTTGCTGTCGAATGAAGTCCATAGCGCCGGCGCGAACAGCGCGACCATAGCGGCGGCGAACAAAATCGCCGCGACCGGCAAATCGACCCAGGCGACGGCGACGAAAATCAACAACGGGGTCAGCAACGAGACCGTGAGCTGTGGCAAATATTGACCGAAATAGGTTTCCAACTGCTCAACCCCATCGACCAGGGTCAAGGTGACGTCGCCGGAACGCTCACGAGCGACATAGCTGGGGCCGAGGGCCATGATGTGATCGAAAAGGCGGCGGCGCACCGTGGTTTGCACCTGGGCGGCGGTGACATGAGCGATCACCGTGCGCCAATGTTCGGCCAGGCCGCGGGCCAGAATGACGCTGCCGACGGCCAATGCCGGCCAGGCCAGTTGCGCCAAGGTGTCGCCGGCGAAAACCCGCCCGATCAACCAGCCCAACAGGGCGAGGCGCGCGACACCCAGAGCGGCCGCCAGTAAACCAATCGCCGCCGAACCGGCGATGCGCCCGCGCACNCCGGCGGTGAACTGCCATAAACGCCCTTCAAAATGCATCGGCCTTCCTCACATCCCCGCAGGCATAGCAGATCGCCAAATGGGTTACACGCGAGGATTTTGCATCCGCGCCATAAGAACGACTTATGCCTGCCGCCGATACTCAGGCCGTTGGCAGGACATAATCCTTGAACTGCGCCCGGAGAGTCAGCTTGGAGACCTTGCCGGTGGCGCCATGGGGCAGTTCGTCGACGAACACCACATCATCGGGCAACCACCATTTGGCCACCCGCGCGGTCAAGAAGTCGATCACCGCTTCCTTGGCGAGGTCGGCGCCGGCCGCCGGCACGACGATCAGCAGCGGCCGCTCATCCCATTTCGGATGGGCGGCGGCGATGACCGCGCATTCGGCGATCTCCGGATGGGCCATGGCGGCGTTTTCCAAATCAATGGAACTGATCCACTCGCCGCCGGATTTCACCAAATCCTTGGTCCGGTCGACGATCATCAAAAAGCCGTCGGGGCTGATCGAGGCGACGTCACCGGTGCGGAACCACCCCTCGTCATCAATCGCCGCCGCGCTCGCCGGCTCATCATTGAAATAACCATCGACGACGCAGGGACCGCGCACCGCCAATTCGCCGATCGCTTCACCGTCATGGGGTAAGCGAGCGCCGTCCTCGTCGACGATCTTCAAGTCGACACCAAACATGCGCCGCCCCTGATAGGCTTTCAGGCGCAGCTGCTCCTCTTGCGGCAGGGCCTCCATCTCCGGCTCCAGAATGCCGAGCGAGCCAACCGGGCTCATCTCGGTCATACCCCAGCCATGGACCACCGAAATGCCGTAGGTCTCCTGGAAGGTGCGCAGCATCGACGGCGGCACCGCCGAGCCCCCGACCAGCACGTGGGCAAGAGCCTTGGGTTTGCGTCCCTGTTGGGCCATTTCGGCGAGCAGGCCGAGCCAAACCGTCGGCACCCCCCAGGCCGAACTGACCGCCTCGTCATCCATCAGTTTGAACAGGCTGGGACCGTCCAGGCCCGGCCCGGGCATGACCATGCCGGCGCCCGACAGCGGCGCCAAATAAGGCAGCCCCCAGGCGTTGACATGAAACAGCGGGACAACCGGCAGGAACTTGGCGCGCGGCGTGAAGCACGGCAAGTCGGCGTTGCGCGCGAACAGCGAGTGCAACACCATCGAACGATGGGAATACAGCGCGCCTTTCGGATTGCCGGTCGTCCCCGACGTATAGCAAAGCGCGCAAGCGGTGTTTTCATCGAACTCCGGCCAATCATAGTGCTCGGCCTGGCCGGCCAGCAGTTCCTCGAAACAGAACAGGTCCGGCAACCCGCTTTCCGGCATATGGGCGCGATCGGTCATGACCACGATTTTCATGCCCGGCGGCAGATCGGCGCGCCGCGCCTCGAGCAGCGGCACAAACGTCAGATCGGTGAACAACACCCGGTCGTCGGCGTGGTTCAGGACATATTTGAATTGATCGACGGGCAACCGCGGGTTGACCGTGTGACAAACCGCCCCAATCCCTTGGATGGCGTAATACAGCTCAAAATGACGATGATTGTTCCACGCCAGGGTGGCCACCCGCGTGCCCGGGGTGACGCCCAGCGCGACCAAGCCATGGGCCAATTGGCAAACCCGTCGATAGGCCGCGGCATAGGTGTAGCGATGCAAATCGCCCTCCACCCGTCGGCTGACGATTTCGCTGTTTGGATGAAAATCCTTGCCGTATTCGATCAAGCTGGAAACCAGCAACGGCCGCTGCATCATGCGGCCCGGAATGACACCTTGCAGCATCTTTTTTCTCCCGCTCCCCGTCGGGGGCAGCATACGTCCGCCAACCGGTTACGGCAACAGCGCCGCGCGTTGTCAGTCGGCGGCGGCCGGCGGCGCCGACGCCAAGGCGGCGAGCACTGTGTCGGCGGTTTGGTCGAACCCGATGGGCGTGATACTGACCGCCCCTCGGCGCAGCGCCGCGACGTCACTGTCGGGCGCCGCTTCGCCGGCGCCATGGCGAAAGGTGAACCAGAAATAATCATTTTCACGCAAGTCGGTGCGCCGCTCGACATCGATGCCGGTGACCCCCCGCCGCCCCTGGCGCGTCAATTCGATCCCAATCACCGCCTCGGCCGCGACCGCCGGCACGTTGATGTTGAAAAAACAGTCGTCGAAATGGTCCGGGCCGTCGAGCACCTGGGCCACCGCGCGCGGCAACCACGCCGCCGCCGTCGCCCAAGGCACGTCTTTGCGGTCGCGATAGGCCTGGCTTAGGGCGATCGCCGGCCGGCCCATCAAATGGGCGGTGATGGCCGCTCCAACGGTCCCGCTATAGCTGGTCTCGGCGGCGATATTGGCGCCGGAATTGACGCCCGACAGGACCAGGTCGGGCGGGCTGTCGGCCATCACGTGGCCAAGCCCCATGATCACGCAATCGGCCGGCGTGCCGGTCACCGCGAACCGGCGCGGCGCCAATTCCTCCAGCCGCACCGGCTCCTGGATGGTCAGCTTACGGCTGACCCCGGAATTATCGCTGTCCGGCGCCACCACCCAAACCTCCTCGGCCAAGTCGGCGGCGACCGCCTCGGCGACGGCCAAACCAGGCGCCCGGACGCCATCGTCATTGGTCACCAAAATACGGCGGAAGCGCTTGGCGCGGTTGGGAGCGGACATGGAGCGATACCTTTGCTTTAGAAGAAATAGCGGGACCCGAATGTAGCCAGGCCGGACCTGCGGCGCCAGCACCGCAAAATGACAGTTTCGTCATACGCTCGACAGACAAGGCCGAGAATGCTACCGGATTCAAGCCGCGTCAGGGAAACGCGGACGCACAGCGAAGGGGAGCGGGGAGCCATGTCGACAGTCATCCCGGTAACGGCGGCCCATCGATTCGACGAGGCCAAGTTGATTGATTATTTGCGTGACGCCGGCCTTGCCGGCACTGACGGCGCGGTTTCCATCGGCCAATTTCAGGGCGGCCAATCAAACCCGACATTCCTGGTCACCGCCGGCGCCAAACGCTACGTGCTGCGCAAAAAACCGCCGGGGGATTTGCTGCCCTCGGCCCATATGGTGGAGCGCGAATATCGCGTCATGAAGGCGCTTGGGCCGACCGGTTTTCCGGTCCCGACCATGCATCTTTTGTGCGAGGACACCAGCATCATCGGCACCGCTTTTTACGTCATGGACTTCGTCGAAGGTCGGATTTACGAAAACCCGGGCCTCGAAGACGCGCGCCTGACGCCGGCCGACCGAACCGCGATTTATCGCTCGATGATCGACACCATGGCGGCCCTGCACGCCGCCGCGCCGGCCACCATCGGGTTGGACGACTTTGGCCGCCACGGCGGCTATATCGAACGTCAGATCAGCCGTTGGTCGAAACAATTCGAAGCCTCGCGCACCGACGATATGCCGGCGATGGACGCCTTGATCGCCTGGTTGCCGGACCATATCCCCGGCCCCGATGAAACCACGGTGGTGCATGGCGATTTCCGCATGGGCAATTTGATCCTGCACCCCACCGAACCCAAAGTGATCGCCGTCTTGGATTGGGAGTTGGCCACCCTGGGTCATCCGCTGTCGGATCTCGCCTATAATTGTCTGGGCTATCATTTCCCGCGCGAGAACAAGCAGTTCAACGGCATGATCGGCTTGGATTTCGCCGGTCTCGGTATTCCCGACGAGGACGAGGTGGTGGCGATGTATTGCGCGGCCACCGGCCGCGACGGCATTCCCGATTGGAATTTCTACATGGCCTTCAACATGTTCCGCATCTCGGCGATTTGCCAGGGCGTCTATAAGCGCGGTTTGGACGGCAACGCCAGTTCCGAGAACGCCCGCGATTATGGCGTCAAAGCACAATCGGCGGCCAAGATCGGATGGGACTTGGCCCAAAGGATTTAGGCGCGCCGCCTCACGCCTCGCGGATTTGCCCGGCGACCCGGCGGACCTTGCGCGGGGCGGCCATCCAGCCACAAAAAATAGCCATTAGCGCCGCCCCCACGCAGAACGCGAAGGCCGGCTGATAACTGCCGAAGTTGTCGTAAAGGGCGCCGGCCAGCCACGGCCCGGCCGCCCCGCCACTGGTCGCGGCGAGGCTCAACACGCCGAATATTTTGCCGAAATTCGGCCCCTGAAAAAGATCCGCCGGCATCGAGGCGAAACAGGTCGCCATGCCCTGGCCAATCAATCCCTGAGCGATCACCATGGCCGCCATGAGCGCCCAGGACGGCGCCGCCTCGAGGGCCAGCGACAGACCATAGCACATGACATAGCCGGCCATAGCGATGGTCCACACCACCTCTCGGCCCCAGCGGTCCGACAAGGCGCCAAGCCCCATCAGGCTGGCGACGCCAAAGGTCCCGACCAGGCCCAAGGCGAGGGCCGCGGTTTCACCATCGAAGCCGACATCGATCAAGAAGCGCGTTTGGTGGACCAGGATGGTGTAATACGCGATCAAGCCCATGAAATTGGCCAGCGCCAACCACCAAAACCGGGCGGTGCCCATGGCCCGCCGCAGCGTCCANTCGACCGCCACCCAGGCCGGGTCGACGACATTGCTGGCGAGCTGGCCGCCGGCCGTCGCCNCCGGCGCCGCGTCGCCATCCGGCCNAAGGNCCAAATCCTCAGGCCGGCGGCGTTGAAAGATNAGGTTCAGCGGCAACACCACCACCAAAACCACCGCCGCCAGCAACCAGCAGGCNGTGCGCCAGCCGTCGACCTCNATCACATGCTGCACCCAGGGCATGGCGATCAGCGAAAACACCCCAATACCGGAAAACGCGATGCCGATGGCCAAGCCCCGGCGGCGGACAAACCAATTGGGTAAAAACGCCGAATGGCCGACGAAGGCGATCAGCACACTGCCGCCGACCACGAACAGGCCGAGGGTGGCGAACAAATGCCAGGGCTGGGTGGTCAAGGTGGCGGCCATGAAGCCGCCGGCGACCATCAGCCCGCCGACCGGAAAGACCAGGCGCGGGCCAAAACGGTCCATCGCCATGCCAATGAACGGCGACATCACCGCCGAGGCGAAAAACCCGACCGAAAAGGTCGCGGCGGTGGCCCCCCGGCTCCACCCAAACTCCGCCAGAACCGGCGGGTACAGCAGGGAAAACGCGGTGCGCGCGTTGACCCCGATGCCCATCGTCACGAAGGCGACGGCGACCACCACCCAGCCATAGAAAAATGGTATGCGCACGCCATCCCTCCATCACGGAGGTTGCGGCCCATCGGGCCGAACCGATTTTCCGGGAAATACCCGACGACCCTAAACACCGCCGGCGACCACTGTCAAATCGCCGCTCGGCGCGGCCGGTGCGATCAGCTGACCATCAAGCTGTCGATGGCGGCGGCCAGCGCGGTGTCTTTTTCCGTCACGCCGCCGGCGTCATGGGTGGTCAGGGTGATTTCCACCTGATTGTAGACATTTGACCATTCGGGATGGTGGTCGGCCTTTTCGGCCAGGATGGCCACTCGCGTCATAAACCCGAAAGCGGTGATGAAGTCGCCGAAACGAAAGGTTCGGCGGATCGCCGGCCGGCCGTCGACCACCGCCCAATCGGGCAGGCGCGCGACCGCGTCCTCGGGGGAAATGACGGTCATCCATAAGCTCCCATATTTGGCGTTAACCGCGCCCGACCCAGGGCATTTTGGTGGCCATGATGGCCATGTTGAGAATATTCGATTCCAAGGGCAATTCGGCCATCTGCAAAATCGCCTGGCCGACATGGTCGACATCCATCAACGGCTCGATCTTGACCTCGCCATTGGCCTGCGGCACGCCTTGGGCCATGCGCTCGGTCATCTCGGTGGCGGCGTTGCCGATGTCGATTTGGCCGCAGGCGATATTATACTTGCGGCCGTCGAGGGCGGCCGATTTGGTGATGCCGGTGACCGCGTGTTTGGTGGCGGTGTAGGGGATTGAATTGGGTCGCGGCGCATGGGCCGAAACCGAACCATTGTTGATAATGCGCCCGCCCATCGGATCCTGCGCCTTCATCACCCGAAAGGCCGCTTGCACGCCGTAAAACATGCCCGACAGATTGACATCGACGATCTCGCGCCAAAGCGTCGGGTCCAGGTCCTCCAGGGGCACGCCCGGGGCGTTACGGCCAGCATTGTTGAAAACCACGTCGAGACGTCCGAAATGGGCGACGGTGCGGTCGAACAGGGCGTTGACCTGATCGACGTCAGCGACATCGGTGGCCACGGGCAGGGCCGCGCCGGCGGTCGCCATCCGGGCGGTTTCCTCCAGCTTGTCGAGGCGCCGGCCGGCCAAGGCGATGGCATAGCCCGCATTCATCATGGCCAAAGCGGCGGCGCGCCCGACGCCGGTGCCGGCGCCGGTGACAATGGCGATTTTTTGGTGTGCGGCCATGGCCCGTTCCTCTCCTGCTCCCGGCGTCAGCATAAAGCGCGAGGCCGGCCCGGACAATCGGCTTTCACCGGGCGGCGGGCGCGGCCGGCGGCCATCAAAAAAGCCGCCTTGAAGGGCGGCTTTCAAAAGACTTTGGCTGGGCGGCTCTAGAAGCCTTCGCGTTCCATGCGCTTGCGCATCAGCTTGCGGTAGCGGCGCACCGCTTCGGCTTTCTCACGCGCCTTCCGCTCGGAAGGTTTTTCAAAGCTCCGGCGAAGTTTCATTTCCCGGAAAATCCCCTCGCGCTGCATTTTCTTTTTCAGCGCGCGCAGGGCTTGATCAACATTATTGTCCCGAACGACGACCTGCAAGTTTACCGCTCCATCCCTGTGGCCTCTCCTTTGGCCGAGTGAATCCGCCGCCGAACGACATGCCCGGCGAAGAGCCGAGCGTATAGCACAAGGTGCGCGCGCATGCAAAGGCCGCGCGGGGTTTTTTCTTCGGCGCTTTACCTGCCCCCGCCGGCCGCCTATATCGCAGGTATGAACGCGCGTCCTATCCTGCGTGCCGGGCATCCGATCCTGGCCCAAACCGCCCGCCCGGTCGAAAACCCGCGGGCGCCCGAAATGGCCGACCTGGTGGCGGTGATGCGCGCCAGCATGGCGGCCGCCGGCGGGACCGGATTGGCGGCGCCGCAGATTGGCGAAAGCGTGCGTCTTGTGATCTTCGAGGTCGCCGCCGCCCGCGCCACCGAGGCACCCGATGATGGCCCGGTCGACATGACGGTCTTGTTTAACCCGACCTGGGAAGTGCTCGACGATCGCCAGGAACTCGGCTGGGAAGGCTGCCTATCCCTACCGGGAATGCGCGGCGAGGTGCCCCGCTACCGCAGGATCCGCTATCACGGCTGGGGCCTGGATGGGGCGCCGATACGCCGCATCGCCGGCGGTTTTCACGCCCGCGTGTTCCAGCATGAAGTGGACCATCTCGACGGGGTTCTCTATCCTCAGCGCATGGTCGATATGGCCCGTTTCGGCTTTACCGAGGAACTTTTGGCGGCCGCCGCCACAGCCCCTGAGGAGCGACGCGATGACTGACACCTCCCCTGCCGGCCCCCCTGACCCCGACGCCGAATTCGACGAACTGCGCCAGGCGATCCTGGCCGCCGCCCTGCCCAATGTGCCCTTTGACGGGTGGACCATGGCCGCCCTCAAAACCGCCACCATCGACGCCGGCTATGCGCCGGACGAGGCCCTGCGCGCCTTTCCCGGCGGCCCGCGCGAGGCGGTCGAGGCCTATCTGCAAATGGCCGACGCGCGGATGCTGGAGAGCCTGGCGGCGGTCGATGTCGATAGCCTGAAAATCCGCGAACGCATCGCCAAGGCGGTGCGCACCCGTCTAGAGAACGCCGCCGCCGAGCGCGATGTGGTACGGCGCACTCTATCGCTGCTGGCGACACCCGCCTTCGCCCGGGTGTCGGCACGCTCGCTTTATCGCACGGTCGACGCGATTTGGTATTGGGCCGGCGACACCGCCACCGATTTCAATTTTTACACCAAGCGCGGTTTGCTGGCCGGCGTCTATTTCTCGACCCTCCTGTATTGGTTGGATGACGAGTCGCCGAACAGTGATGAGACCTGGGCCTTTCTTGACCGGCGCATTGCCGATGTCATGCGCATACCGAAATTGACCGGCCGGCTGCGCGCCTTGGCTGACGGTTTGCCGAGCCCCTTGCGGGCGATGCGCCGCTGTCGGCCCGGTCAGGCGTCGGGCTGAACCGGCGGCGCGCCGCCAACCCAGTTGACGTGGCCCATCTTGCGGCCGGCGCGGACCTCGCCCTTGCCATAAAGATGCAGACGCGCGCCGGGCTGGGTGAGATAGCTGGGCCACTTGTCGACCGCCGCGCCGATCAGGTTTTTCATCACCGTCGGGGTGACCACCGCCGGGTCGCCCAAAGGCAGACCGGCGACCGCCCGCACCAGTTGCTCGAATTGATCGGTGACCGCGCCATCCTGGGTCCAATGACCGGAATTATGAGGCCGCGGCGCGATTTCGTTGAGCAGCACCCGCCCGCTAGCGGTAACGAACAACTCGACCGCCAATAACCCGACCAGGTCCAGAGCGGTGGCCAGGGTTTCGGCGACACCCACCGCCGCCGCCGCCACCTCGGGCGTGACCGGCGCCGGCGCGATGGTGGTGTCCAGAATATGATCGACATGGTGATTTTCGACCGCCGGATAGGCGGCCAGCGTGCCGTCGCCGCCGCGCGCGATGATCACCGAAATTTCGCGCTCGAACGGCACCGCCGCCTCAAGGATGGCGTCGTCGCTGGCTAAGCTTTGCCAGGCCGCCGGCCCATCTTCCGGGCGGTCGATGCGCAGCTGCCCCTTGCCGTCATAGCCAAAGCGGCAGGTTTTCAAAATCGCCGGCGTGCCGAGGCGCGCCAACGCGCGGGCCAGGTCATCGGCGCTGGCGACCGCCTCGAAGGCGGTGGTCTCAACGCCATGGTCGCGGGCGAAGGTTTTTTCGATCACCCGATGCTGGGACACTTGCAAGGCGCGCGGCCCCGGCCGCGTCGGCACCTTGCCGTCAAGGGCGCGGATGCTGGCCAGCGGGATATTCTCGAACTCATAGGTCACCGCGTCGACGGCGGCGGCGAAGCGGGCCAACGCCGCCAAATCGTCATATTCGGCGCATGTCACCGCCGCCGCCACTTGGCCGGCCGGGCTGTCGGCCTCGGGCGTGAAAACATGGCAGCGATAGCCCAGACGGGCCGCCGCCAGGGCGGTCATCCGGCCCAATTGGCCGCCGCCGACAATGCCAAGAGTCGCGCCGGGCGCCAGGGCTGTCATGCGCCGTCAACCGGTCGCTCGCCGACCGCCGCCGTTTGCCGCGCCCGCCAGGCGTCGAGGGCGGCCCGCACGTTGTCGTCCTGGCCGGCCAGGATCGAAGCCGCCAGCAAGGCCGCGTTGACCGCGCCGGCGCGGCCGATGGCCAGAGTGCCGACCGGCACCCCCGCCGGCATTTGAACGATCGACAGCAAGCTGTCCTGGCCCTTGAGGGCGTGGCTTTCCATTGGCACACCCAACACCGGCAGGCTGGTCTGCGCGGCGACCATACCCGGTAGATGGGCGGCCCCGCCGGCGCCGGCGATGATCACCGCCAAGCCACGCTCGCGCGCCGTTGTGGCGTAATCGGCCATCCGCGCCGGGGTCCGATGAGCCGAGACAATGCGCGCTTCGAAGGCGATGTCGAGCGCGGCCAAGGTTTCGGTGGCGTGTCGCATGGTCGGCCAATCCGATTGGCTGCCCATGATGACCCCGACCAAAGGCGTGACAGACGACATAATGGACCCTCCTGCGCGCTGAAAGCGCGTGTTTTATCGGAGCCGATGGGGCGAAAGCAATCCCCCGGCCCGACTCAGGCGATGATGTCTGGAAGCAGAAGCGCTTGCAGACGGGTGATCTGATCCTTGAGGATCAGTTTGCGCTTTTTCAGACGCTGGACCTGCAGTTGGTCAAAGGGCACCGCGTCGGAAATCCGCTCGATCACGTCATCGAGGTCACGGTGCTCACTTAGCAGGGTTTGCAACTCACGGCGCAGTTCTTCGCGGTCCTGCAACATGGCCTCTTTCGGTTGGGCACGCGACGCCTTTACAATATCCGAGGCCCCGCATGAAAACCAGCGTCAACGCACCGCGATGCCCCCTTCACCCGCGCCGCCAATAGCGTTAGAGTCGAATGGCACCGGGACCAAGGCAGACAAGATGACAGCGACCCTCGTCCAGTTCACCATCAACGACCCCGCCGCGCCGCCGCGCGCTTTCCCCATCGAAAACCTGGTGATCGCCGGCTGGACCGGCCGCGACGCCGCCAGCGTCCAGCACCATGTCGAGGAATTGGCCGCGCTCGGCGTGCCGGGCCCGTCGACGGTGCCGCTCTACTACCGCGCCGGCCGCAATCTAGTGACTCAGGCCGACCGCATTCAGGTGGTCGGCGCCGGCACCTCCGGCGAGGTTGAACCGGTCCTGGTGCGCGGCGATGACGGGCTCTATGTCACCGTTGGCTCTGATCACACCGACCGCGACACCGAAAGCTATTCCATCGCCGTATCCAAGCAAGGCTGCCCCAAGGTGTTGGCGCGCGCCGCCTGGCCCTTCGCCGAGGTCGCCGATCATTGGGATCAACTGCGCTTGACCGCGACCATCGACGGCGATGTGGTGTACCAGGACGGCGCCACCGCGGAAATCCGCACCCCGGCGAATTTAATCGAAGGCTATAGCGCCACCGGCGATTTGCCACCCGGAACCGTGTTCATGTGCGGCACGGTGCCGGCGATTGGCGGCATCCGCGCCAGCGCGCGCTTCACCATGCGGCTGCACGATCCGGTCCTCGACCGCAGCCTCACCCATACCTATCACATCGACGTCCTGCCCATTGTCAGCTGAAAGATCGCCCATGCAACCGCTCGCCGACCACCGCGCCGCCCTCGACCGAAATGAGACCACCAGCGGCGCGTTGACGGCGGCCTGTCTGGAGGCCATCGCCAGCGGCGAAGGCGCGCGCGCTTTTATCGAAGTTTACAGCGATGGCGCCACCGCCGCCGCCGATGTCGCCGACCGGGCGCGTGCCGCCGGGCTGGCCGGGCCGCTGGGCGGTTTGCCGATCTCGATTAAAGATTTATTGGATGTCGCCGGCGAGGTCACACGGGCCGGCTCGGTGGTGCGCGCCGACGCCGCCCCGGCGGCCGCCGACTCGCCGGTGGTGCGCCGCCTGCGCCAGGCTGGCGCGGTCCTAACCGGGCGCACCAACATGACCGAATTCGCCTATTCCGGCCTTGGCCTCAATCCCCACTACGGCACCCCGGCCAATCCCTATGATCGGGCCACCGGGCGCATTCCCGGCGGCTCGTCGGCGGGGGCGGCGGTTTCCGTGACCGATGGCATGGCCCTTGCCGCGATTGGCTCGGACACAGGCGGTTCGGTGCGCATTCCGGCCGCCTTTTGCGGCCTCACCGGACTTAAACCGACCGCCCGCCGGGTGCCGACGGATGGGGTTTTCCCGTTGTCCTACTCCCTTGATTCGATTGGCCCCCTGGCCCCGACGGTGGCCTGCTGCGCGGCCATTGACGCAGTCATCGCCGACATACCACTGCGCGCGCCGCGGCCACTGCCGGTGGCCGGTCTGCGCCTGGCCGTGCCCGACCATATCGTGCTGGACGACCTTGATGACACGGTCGCCGGAGTGTTCGATGAAACCTTGCGCAAACTATCCGAGGCCGGCGCCCGCATCGCGACGCGCCCGTTCCCGGTACTGGCCAAAATCGGCGCCGCCAACGCCAGCGGCGGTTTCGTCGCCCCGGAATGTTACGCGATTGTCCGGGAGCTGATGGAAAAGAACGCCGCCGGCTTCGACCCACGGGTGCTGTCACGCATCGTCAAGGCCGAGGACATGCCGGCCGCCGATTACGTCACCTTGCAACGCGAACGGGCCGCCATCATCGCCGAGGCCGACGCCGCCACCGCGCCCTTTGACGCGGTGATCATGCCGACCGTGCCGATGGTCGCGCCGGCCATTCAACCCCTATTGGATGACGACCGTCTGTACGCCAAAACCAATATGCTGGCCCTGCGCAATTGTTCGCTGGGCAATTTCCTTGACCGCTGCGCGATTACCTTGCCCTGCCATCGGCGCGGCGAGGCGCCGGTTGGCTTAATGATCATGGGGGAAACCATGGGCGACCAACGC
>NZLB01000095.1 GCA_002694075.1 Nisaea sp. | reverse complement strand
TCGGCCTCGCTACGGGCGCCGCGCGAAATGCGAAACACCCCGGCCAAGGGCCAGGTTTCGGCGCGGACCGTCAAGCGCCGGGTCAAGACGCCAGCCCGTCCACCAACGCGCCAACGCCGGTGTCCATCGGGTCGACCGCCGGCAGCCCGGTTTCGTCGGCCGCCCTGGCCAGGTAATCGGCGCGCTCGTTTTCCGGCAAGGTCGAGGTGTTGATGGCGACCCCGACAAAGCGGGCCGCCGGGTTGGTTAGCTTGGCGGCCCTCAGGTTAAGGTCCATGCAGGTTGTCAAATCGGGCAGGCTGTAGTCGGGCAGCCCGCGCATATGGGGGCGGCCGGCCTCATGACACAGTACCAGGGCGTCGGCCTGGGCGCCGTGGATCAAGCCCATGGTCACGCCGGAAAAGGAGGCATGGAACAGCGAGCCTTGACCCTCAATCACGTCCCAATGATCGGGGTCGTTGGCCGGCGCCAGCGCCTCGACCGCGCCGGAGATGAAGTCGGCCACGACGGCGTCGATCGACACCCCTTCGCCAGCGATGAAAATACCGGTTTGGCCGGTGGCACGAAAATCGGCCTTCATGCCGCGGCTGTGCATTTCCCGCTCTACCGCCAAAGTGGTGAACATTTTACCGACCGAGCAATCGGTGCCGACCGCCAACAGCCGCTTACCTGGCCGTTTAATGCCGTCGCCGACATTGAAATTCTCGGTTGGATGGCGAACGTTGAACAATTGTCGGCCGTGGCGTGCGGCGGCTTCGGCGAGGGCCGGGATATCGGTGATTTTGACATGCAGACCGCTGGCGATGTCCATGCCCAGCTCCAGCGCGCGGACCAGTTCGTCGACCCAGCGCTCGGGCATCACGCCACCCCGATTGGCGACCCCGAGGATGACCGTTTTGACCCCGGCTTCCGCCGCTTGCTCAATGCTCATATCCGGAATCCCGAGATCGGCTCGGCATTCGGGAAAACGGAATTGACCAAGGCACCATTCGGGTCGCCATACCTTGACACCGTTGGCCGTTTTGGCCGCCAATTGGTCGACCGCGTCGCCCAAGAACATCAAATAGGGATACGCGATTTTCATGTCTCTCACCTCTTGCTTACGCCGCCGCCTGGGCGCCGGCCCATTGATTAAGTCGAAATCATAAGTCTTTTCTCGGGCCCCTGCCAACCATCGACGCGGCGCGCGAGACCCGCGGCGAGGTTATTCGCGGGCCCGGTAAATACCGCCGGCGCGGGCGAGGGGTCGCCAGGTGGCGGTCAGATCCTCCAGCGCGCGGGTATAGGCCTCGGGACCGAGGAACGCGGGCCGAGTCGCGAAGGTGGCCAGGCGCGCTTGTAACGCTTTATCTTTCATCGCCTTTTCGAAACGTCCCGCCCACCAGGCGATGGTCGCGCCCTCGGTTTTGGGCGGCGCCATTATCCCGCGGTCGATGGCGAAGCGCCCGCGCACGCCGAGCTTTTCCAAGCCCGGCATATCCGGGCGCAACTGTTTCGCCGTGACCGCGAAGACGCGCCCTTCGCCGGCGCCGAGGAGGCGGTCGGCGCTGGCCAGCGAGACCACCGCCACATCGGCCACGCCGCGCCGTAAAAAGGCCAATTGTTGGCGCCCATCGTCGCTGGCCACCCGCAGGAAGCGGCCGCCGGTGTCGCGTTCGATTAAACGCAGCAAAAAGTCACCCTGGCTTTCCGGCGCGACCGCCGCGCGCACTTTACCATTCGCCAGCAGGTCCATCATCCGGACGTGGTCGCTCGCCCGCCCGCGGGACCCCCCGACCACGGCCAGCGCGGTGGCGGTGAGGCGCGCCACTGGCACCGTGGCCTGCCAGGGCGCCAAATCGCGGCCGGTCAAGAAGTCACCGACCATGCGTGGTTGCACCAAGCCCAAATGACACCCATCGGCGGNGGCGGCGCGCAGNGCCGCGCGGCCNTCGATGCCATTGCGGCCGACAATGTTCCGCACCCGCAANGGGGGNTTTTGGCNGTCCTTGTTGACCGCCGCCGCGACCGCGCGGGCGATCATGTCGGTGCCGCCGCCGGCGGTCCANGGGATGATTAAGGTGGCCGTCATACACGGCGGTTCGACCNGCTTTGAGGCGGTNTCCTGGGCGCCGGCCGGGGGTGTGCCNAGGCCGCCGANAAGNACACNAAGCGCGCCGCAAAGGGCGCCGAGACCNAGGCGGAGATNGGGACGCCGGAAGGGATNAGACGGGATCGGCATCTTGGCTCCTCGACGGGCANGGNGGACATCGGNGNNCNCAGTATAGCGCGNCCGCCGCGCCGCCGAAATNGNCCGCGCTANAGCAATANGTTGAGGCGCCCGCCGATCNCCGGTNGCAGGGGGCGGATCGTGCCNATCAGCGCGGCCTTGANGGCNGTGGCGCCGCNNGTGGCGGCCGGACCGAACGCGGCGCCGGCCATTTCGGCGTCTTTGCGGACCAGATATTGCTCGATGAATTTGATGGCGAANGCGCTGTTTTGCAGCGGTTTGAGAAAGCCGGTGCCGGTCNCGCCATCGCTTTCCCGCTCGGAATCGATAATGGCGTACTGCAGGTCCAAGTTTTGGCGCTGGGCGGTCAGCTTGCCGCTGGCGCCACCGACGGCAACCATCATGTCGTTGAGCGCGCTGGCGCGTGCGTCGCTGTCGCCGCCTTGGAGNACCGCCAGTCGGTAGGCTGAAATGGCGTTGGTAAGGTTATCTTGAAAATCGCGCTGCGCCTCGACACGCAGATTGCCAAAAGTGGACTGGGTGATAATCGAAATATCGCTGCCATAGGGCGACAGCAAGCCGTAACCGCCAAGACCCGAGGCACTGAGGATGTCGTCCAATCGGCTTTCGACGTCACGCACCTTTTGATCNAAGCGGCCTTGTGGGTCGGCGGTGGCAACCGCGAACGCGAAAGCATGCTGGTCGCGCGCCAGATGGAAATCGACGGTGTCCAGGTCACGCAGATAGGTCGCNCCGATAGCGCTTTNCAAGGCGCCGGCGTTGTCGGCNCTGAGAGTCNCGTAATCGGCGACCAGCGCATCGTAGAGNCCGCTTTCCAAGTCGGTGGCTTCGGCCGTGAGGGTGGTTGCCTCGCNGGCCGGGTCATCGCCNGCGTTNAAAAGCAGATAGGCGCGATCACCGCCGTTCAGCAAATTGTCGAAGGTGACGGTGGTGCCGTCGGAGGTGACCGCGCCGGCGGTCGTGATGGCGGTGTAAAGACGGGNTTTTAAATCGCCGTATTGCGTGTTGATGGCGGTGAGGTCGGCGTCATCTAGTTGNGCCTTTTNGGCCAACACGGTGAGCTCATCCAAAACCGCNCGAATTTCGGTGCTGCGCGTTTGCGCGTCCAAAATGGCGTCATANCCGAGGGTCAGGGCCNTGTTGTTGAGCGGTTGCNCCAAGGTAACGTNCTGGGTCGANAGGCTTAGGCTGGCGGCGTTGACTTGATGGCTCACTTCGCTGGAGNCCAGTTNGTCCTCNGCCGCCTCCANGCTGGTNAGCACGGNGCCCAGNTCGCTGCTCAAGCTGTCNACGGTGAGGGCCGCGAAATCCGTGCGGGCGGTGGTCAAAGCGNNGAAAAAATCGGTTAGNTCGCCNAAGCTGGTCAGGACTTGCACGCCGTTGGTGTCGATGGTGGCGGTGAGGTCGTCGGCCGCGTCGGTTAACAAGTTGGCGTCGCCATAGCTGGCGTTNTTGAGGGCCGAGACCACGCTGGNGGCGGCGGTCTCGAAATCGGTTTGCAGGCTGGCCAGGGTGGTCGCGTCGCTGGTGGTGCCGGCTTGGTCATAGATCTCCGTCAAGGTGTCGAAATAGCCCCGCGCCGAGGTGAGACCGGTGTCNGCNGCGCNGATNAGACCGGCCTGGGTGACCAGNCNGGTCAAGGCGTTTCGTTGAATNTCGATATCTTCGGCGTTGACGCCGGCGGCGTCGGTGACNGCNGNCAAGTCGCTCTGGTCNGNNCGCAGACTTTCGACGATNTCGCTCAGGGCGCCCAGCTGCGTGCGGGCGCTTTCGACCTGGGTGGTCGCGTCGCTGATCTTTTGAAGATCGGACTCGCGGCGGGCGGCAACGCCGGTTTCGACATCGTTGGCGCTGCTGAGAGATAGCTGGTCGAGGGGCAATTTGCGCTCAAACAGGTTGACCTGGGTGTTCAAACTTTGCCGGGCCACTTCCGGCGGAATGTTGAGAGCGTCGCTGACAATTCGGCGTAGCGCGGCATCGCCCATTATTTCATAAGGNGTGGTGACGTCATTGATTTTGCGTAGAAAAAACAACGCGTCGCGCAGNGCCGGATTGCGCTGACCCATGTCNCGCTCAAAGGCGTTGGTCAGNTACTTCTCGACGATTTCGCTCTGCTTGTNGCTGATCCTGATTTGCGCCATGCCATAGGTTTGGGTGTCGAAAAAGCGCGCGATCTCGCCAAACCGCGGGTCGCGCAGACGATTGGCGAANGANTTGATATCGTTGATNTCGCTGTTGAGCACCGCCCGCAGTTTGCCTGGCGCGCGGACCTCGGACTCCAGGCCGAANGCGGTNGCCACGAAGGTNAGCAAGCGGCGGTCCTNCANNAGGCCGTCGACATCCGTNACCTTGGCCGCGGCTTTTTTNAAATNGGCNATCTCGCCCTGGATATCGGTGCGCTCCATGAAATCGGTGCGCGCCGCCACCTGATCGCGTTGGTAGCGCTTGAAGCTGCCNATTGCCGGCTGGGTCGGCGCGGCCGGCATGCCGCCGCCNAAAAGGCNGAGAGAAGCNCTGTTGATGACCATGATCAAAATCCAAACCTAAGAAGCCCTATGGCGCCGGGAGCGACGCAAGAAACGCGCCAAAATTGGCGGTCAGGGGGTTTGCACCCATGCCGCCGACTGCCTATAGTCGCCGAATCGCGCCGCGCGCGGCGCCGGTTTCCGTCACTTCGGCTTGGTTTGGATCGGTCATGTTCACCACCCGTCCCGAAATTCTTGGCACCCATGGTGTCGTCGCGGCCACCCATTGGCTCGGCGCCGGCGTCGGCATGGCGGTTTTGGAAAAAGGCGGAAACGCCTTTGACGCCGCCGTCGCCACCGGTTTCGCCCTGCAAGTGGTCGAGCCGCATTTGAACGGTCCCGGCGGCGACATGCCGGCGCTGGTGTATAGCGCCCGTGACGATAAGGTCGAGGTGATCTGCGGCCAGGGACCGGCGCCGGCCGGCGCCACCATGGACGCCTTCGGCGATCTGGGCCTGGACCTGATCCCCGGCAGCGGCTTGCTGCCGGCGGTGGTGCCGGGCGCCTTCGACGCCTGGTGCTTGATGTTGCAGCGCTATGGCACGCTGGCGCTGTCGGAGGTGATCAGCTACGCCATCGGTTACGCCCGTGACGGCTATCCGCTGGTGCCGCGGGTGACCGCCACCATCGACACCGTCCGCGCGTTGTTCGAAACCGAATGGCCAAGTTCGGCGGCGGTCTATCTGCCCGGCGGCAAGGTGCCGGCGGCCGGCACGATTTTCCGCAACCCGGCGCTGGCCGACACCTATGAACGCCTGGTGCGCGAGGCCGAGGCCGGCGGCGGCGACCGCGAAAGGCAAATCGAACGGGCCCGCAAAATTTGGGCGGAAGGCTGGATCGCCGAGGAAATCGACCGGTTTTGCCGCGAGGAAGCGGTGATGGATGTCACCGGCCGGCGCCATCGCGGGCTGTTAACCGGCGCCGATATGGCCGGCTGGCGGGCGCGGGTCGAAGCGCCGCTGACCTATGACTACCGAAATTACACGGTGTGCAAATGCGGCCCCTGGAGCCAGGGGCCGGTCCTGTTGCAGCAATTGGCCCTGCTGCGAGGTTTCGACATCGCCGCCATGGACCCGACCGGCGGCGATTTCATCCACACCGTCACCGAGGCCGCCAAACTGGCCTTCGCCGACCGCGAGGCTTATTACGGCGACCCCGATTTCGTCGAGGTGCCGATGGCGACTTTGCTGTCGGACGAATACAACGCCGCCCGCCGGGCGTTGATCGGCGCCGCCGCTTCGAGCGAATTGCGGCCCGGTGCGGTGCCGGGCCATAGCCCCGACCTGTCCTTTCAGACCGCCAGCGACCGCGCCCTCAGCCCGGCCGCCGAAGCCATGGGCGTGGGCGAACCGACGGTCTCCAAAAGCGGTGTGGCGCGCGGCGACACGGTGCATCTCGACATCATCGATCGGCACGGCAACATGGTCTCGGCGACGCCCAGCGGCGGCTGGCTGCAAAGCTCGCCGGTGATTCCGGCGCTCGGTTTTTGCCTCGGCAATCGCGGTCAGATGTTCTGGCTCGACCCGGGCGGGCCGTCGGCGCTGGCGCCGGGCAAGCGGCCGCGCACCACCTTGTCGCCGTCGATGGCGCTGCGCGACGGCAAACCCTATCTCGCGTTCGGCACGCCCGGCGGCGACCAGCAGGACCAATGGTCGACGCTGATGTTCCTGCACCATGTCGACCATGGCCACAACCTGCAGGAAGCGATCGACTGCCCGGCCTTTCATAACGAGCATTTCCCGTCCTCGTTCTGGCCGCGCGGCGCCAAGCCGGCGCGCCTGGTGGTCGAGGGGCGGATGCCGGCCGAGACCGTCGCCGACCTGACCGCCCGCGGCCATGATCTGGTGGTCGGCGAGGCGTGGTCGGAGGGCCGCTTGACCGGCGCCGCCCAGGACGGCGGCCTGCTCAAGGCCGGCGCCAACCCGCGCGGCATGCAAGGCTACGCGGTCGGCCGCTAGGCGGCGGGCGGCGCGGGGCGGGGCCGACCGGCGATGAAAAAGCTGCTGATCTTTGTGTTGTTGCCGGTGGTGCTGCTGATCGGCGCCGGGCTGGGCGCGGCGCTGATGGGCCTGGTCCCCGATTTCGGCCTGCGCGTCGCCCTCGGCCTGGAGGCGCCGGCCGAGGAAAAGGCCAAGCCCAAGCCGAAAATCCCCGACACCCCGCCGCCGCTGTCGACGCCGGCGGCGGAAAAGCCGATTTTCATGCAGCTCGACCAATTCGTCGTCAGCTTGCGCTCCAGCAACCCGCGGCCGATCCTGCTGCTGATCACCATCTCCTTGGAACTGAAGGACGACTTGGCGCGCAAAAAGGCGGTCGACGTCCAGCCGCACCTGCGCAGCGCGCTGAATATCTACCTCAGCAGCCTGACCCCCGACACGGTCGCCGGCGCCGACGGCATCACCACCATTCGCACCGGGGTCTGGCGCCTGGTGCAAAAGACCTTGCCGCCGGCGGACCTGGTCAACGTCCAGGTCCTGAAACTGGCGATCAAATAGCCGCCATCCCCAATCAGGCGCCGCCCGCCAACTGCCGGCGGGCGTCGGCGTCGAGCCCGGCCGCCGCGCCTTCCAGCCGTTCCTGCAGCAGGGCCATGAAGGCTTTGCGGTCGAGGCCCGGCGGGATCGGTTCCAAACAGGCCAGCGTGATCACCCCGGCGCGTTTGGTGAACGCCGTGCGCCCCCAGAAATACCCGGAATTGAGGGCCACCGGCAGGCACGGCAAACCGAGCGCCTTATAGACCGCGTAGACGCCTGGGTGATAGGGCGCCGCCTGGCCCGGCGCGACGCGCGTGCCCTGCGGAAAGATCAGGATCGGCCGGCCGCTGCCGGCCAGCCGGCCGGCGTCGGCGACCATCCGTTTCAAGGCGCCGGCGCCGCCCGCCCGGTCAATCGCCGCCATGCCGGTCTTGGCGAGATAGAGGCCGAACAGCGGGATGCGATAAAGCTCGCGTTTCAGAACCAGCGCCGGGTCGTCGACCAACGAATGCAGGGCCAGGGTTTCCCACGCCGATTGATGCTGGGCGGCGACCAGGAACGGCCCCGCGGCCAGCCGGTCGCCGCCGGTCACCTGGTGGCGCAGCCCGGCGATCGCGGCCAGCCCGGCGAGCGACAGGCGCACCCACAGATCGCGCCAGCCGGCGACCCACCCCCTGGGCCCCAGCAACAGCGGCAGGCCGGCCACCGCCATCACCGTGGTCAGGCCATAGAAATAAAGATTGAACATCAGGGACCGGACAGCGGTCATGGCGCGCGCCCTCTGGTGGTCGGGACCGCCAGCCTATAGCATGGCCGGGCGGCGCCGGCTATCGATGGCGCCGACGCTTGGACGGACGAAGGGGAGCGAGCATGACGGCGTGGCGCGGCGGCCTGCCGGCGGTCCTGGCCGATTTGGCCCGCCGC
>NZLB01000094.1 GCA_002694075.1 Nisaea sp. | reverse complement strand
CCGGCTCTGGTATAACCGCGCCGCGAAGAAATTCACAAGCGAGAACTGCGCAGATCCCCGCCGCCATGGCTGAATTGGAGCGACAAAATGGATAAAGGTGTTTTATTGGTCACCGGCGCGAGCCGCGGCATCGGTGCCGCCACCGCTTTGCGGGCGGCGGCCGACGGATGGGATGTGGCGGTCAACTACGCGCGCGACAAAGCCGCCGCCGAAACTGTCGCCCAGGGGGTGACGGCGGCCGGCCGGCGGGCGCTGGTGGTGGCCGGTGACATCGCCAAGCCGGCCGACGTCGAGGCTTTGTTCGCCACCGTCGACAGCGAGCTTGGCCCGCTCGCCGGCCTGGTTAACAACGCCGGCACCACCGGCCAGGTCAAACGCGTCGATGAGATGACCGCCGGCGACATCGCCGGCGTTTTCGACCTCAATGTCACCGGTTTGATGCTGTGCTGCGGCGCCGCGGTGCGCCGCATGTCGACGCGCCATGGCGGCCAAGGCGGGGTGATCGTCAATCTGGGCTCGATCGCCGCGCGCCTCGGCGCGGCCGGCGAATTCGTCCATTACGCTGGTTCAAAAGGCGCGGTGGAATCCATCACTCTCGGCTTGGCCCGCGAAGTCGCCGGCGAGGGGGTGCGCGTCAACGCTGTCGCGCCGGGCATGATCGACACTGAAATTCACGCCAGCGCCGGCGCCCCGGATCGGGTCGCGCGCCTCGGTCCGACCGTGCCGCAGGGACGCGCCGGCACCGCCGAGGAAGTGGCCGAGGCGGTGGTTTGGTTGCTGAGTGACGCGGCCCGTTATTGCGCTGGCAGCATCATCGACGTGAGTGGCGGTCGGTAAGCCGGCGATGACCTCCGAACCTGGCGTTCTCGCCCGTTATCAGGCGCTGATCGATGACGGCACCCTGGCGCCCGACCCGGCCCAGCACGCGGTCGCCGCGCGTCTGGACGACCTCGCCGCGCGCCTCGAGGGGTATAAGCCGGCGGCGCGCAGGGGGGGCTGGTTCGGTCGCTGGACGCGGTCCGCGCCGCCGCCCACCGGCCTCTATATCCACGGCGATGTCGGCCGCGGCAAATCGCGGCTGATGGATTTGTTTTTCGAAACGGTCGCGGCGACGCCCAAACGGCGGGTGCATTTTCATGAATTCATGCAAGAGGCCCATGGCCTGATCCACCAATGGCGGCAAAATAAAAGCGGCGGCGATCAACCGGTTCCGCCGACCGCCGCCGCCCTGGCCGCTCGCTCGGCGGTGTTGTGTTTCGACGAATTCGAGGTCCGCGACATCGCCGATGCGATGATCGTCGCCCGCCTTTTCGAGGCGATGCTGGACCTGGGCGTGGTGGTGGTCGCGACCTCCAACCGGTTGCCCGACGACCTCTATAAAGGCGGTCTGCAGCGCGACCGCTTCTTGCCTTTCATCGACCTATTGAAAGCGCGTTTGGAGGTGGTGCATTTGGACGGCGCCACCGATTATCGCCTCGACCGTCTGAAAACCATGGCGGTTTACGTCACCCCGGTGGACGCCGCGGCGACGGCCCATCTCGATCAAACCTTCGCCGCCTTGACCGACGGCCTGCCGGCGCGGTCCGCCGACTTCGCCCACAAGGGCCGCACCATCGCGGTGCCGCGGGCGGTCGCCGGCGTCGCCCGCTTCGCCTTCGCCGATCTTTGCCAGGTGGCGCTCGGGCCGGGCGATTATCTCGCCATCGCCGACCGCTTTCACACCGTGGTAATCGACGGGGTGCCCTGTTTCGACGAAGCGCGTCGCGACCAAGCGCGCCGCTTCATGACCTTGATCGACACGCTCTACGACCGCAAGGTCAAGGTGGTGGTCAGCGCGGCGGCGGCGCCGGACGACCTGAACGCCACCCGCTCCTGGGCCTTCGAATTTGAACGGACGGTGTCGCGGCTGATGGAGATGCAATCCCTCGACTATCTCGAAGGCGCGCGGGCGGCGCCCTTGGCGGCGACGGAGAGCGGCGCCTAAAGCGCTTCGGCGCGGCTTGCCCTGTGTGACATTTCGCGCTACACCGCCACGGCATCGCCGGACCGCCCGGCGCGCGTTCAAAACCCGCCCTTTGGCGTTTGTTCGGAAGGTAGCAACATCATGGCTCGCAATAAAATCGCGCTTGTCGGCGCCGGCAATATCGGTGGCACCCTGGCCCTTCTGGCCGGCTTGAAAGAACTTGGCGATGTCGTCTTGTTCGACATCCTCGAGGGCATTCCGCAGGGCAAGTCCCTGGACATCGCGCAGGCCTCGCCGGTTGAGGGTTTCGACGCGGCGGTGGTGGGCAGCAATGATTACGCCGATCTGGCCGGCGCCGACGTGGTTATTGTGACCGCCGGCATCGCCCGCAAGCCGGGCATGAGCCGCGATGATTTGATCGGCACCAACACCAAGGTGATGAACGCCGTCGGCGCCGGCATCAAGGCCAATTGCCCGGACGCTTTCGTGATCTGCATCACCAACCCGCTCGACGTCATGGTCGGGGTGTTACGCGACGCCTGTGGCCTGCCGCACCATAAAGTGGTCGGCATGGCCGGGGTGCTGGACAGCGCCCGCTTCCGCTATTTCCTGGCCGAGGAGTTCAACGTCTCGGTCGAAGACGTCACCGCCTTCGTTCTCGGTGGTCATGGCGACACCATGGTGCCGCTGGTGCGCTATTCGACGGTGGCCGGCATCCCGGTGCCGGATCTGATCAAAATGGGCTGGTCGACCGACGCCAAAATCGCCGACATCGTCCAACGTACCCGCGACGGCGGCGCGGAGATTGTCGGCCTGCTGAAAACGGGCTCGGCGTTTTACGCGCCGGCCTCCTCGGCCATCGAAATGGCCGAAAGTTATTTGCGCGATAAAAAGCGGGTGCTGCCCTGCGCCGCCTACTGCGACGGCGTCTACGGGCTCGACGGTCTTTATGTCGGTGTGCCGGTGGTGATCGGCGCCGGCGGTGTCGAGCGGGTCGTCGAGATCGCCTTGGACAGCGAAGAAAAAGCCATGTTCGACCATTCGGTGGGGGCGGTGCGTGGCCTGCTCGAAGTGGTCGAGAATTTGACCGCGTAAGCGATGCGGCGCTTCGGCGCCGCTTTTCGTTTGAGGGGGAAGAAATGAATATTCACGAGTTTCAGGCCAAAGCGCTGCTCGCCGATTTCGGGGTCACGGTGCCGCGCGGNNGTGTCGCTTTTTCAGCNGACGAGGCGCGCCAAGTGGCCGCCGATCTGGGCGGCCCGATTTGGGTTGTTAAATCGCAGATTCACGCNGGCGGCCGCGGCGCNGGCCGTTTCAAGGGCGGTGACCCCGACCAAGGCGGCGTCCGCTTGGCCAAATCGGTCGACGAAGTGGTCGCNCACACCGGCGCCATGCTGGGNAATGTCCTGGTGACCAAGCAAACCGGCCCCGACGGCAAGGAGGTCGGCCGCGTCTATATCGAGGAAGGCTGCGATATCGCGCGTGAGCTTTATCTCTCGCTGCTGGTCGACCGGGCGACCTCGCGGGTGACCGTGATGGCCTCGACCGAGGGCGGCATGGAGATCGAGGAAGTCGCCGAAGCGACGCCGGAGAAAATCATCACCCTGGCGATCGATCCGGTGACCGGGTTGCAGGGCCATCACGCGCGCCGGGTTGCCTTCGCCCTCGGCCTTGAAGGCAAGCAAGTCGGCGCCGCCGTGAAATTCCTGACGGCGATGTATAAAGCCTTCACCGAACTCGACACGGCGATGCTGGAAGTCAACCCGCTGGTGGTCACCGGCGACGGCGCCATCATCGCCCTCGACGCGAAAATGAGTTTCGATGACAACGCGCTTTTCCGTCACCCCAAAGTCGCCGACCTGCGCGATGAGACCGAAGAGGACCCGGCCGAGCTGGAGGCCAGCAAATACGAGTTGAACTATGTCAAGCTGGACGGCGAGATCGGCTGCATGGTCAACGGCGCCGGCTTGGCGATGGCGACAATGGACATCATCAAATTGCATGGCGGGTCACCGGCCAACTT
The DNA here is from genome assembly GCA_002694075.1 of Nisaea sp. Taxonomy (GTDB): domain Bacteria; phylum Pseudomonadota; class Alphaproteobacteria; order Thalassobaculales; family Thalassobaculaceae; genus TMED26. The sequence goes on along the minus strand of NZLB01000094.1, from coordinate 4,205 downwards.
CCTCGATGTCGGCGGCGGCGCGACCAAGGAGCGGGTGACCGCGGCCTTTAAGATCATCCTGTCCGATGCCAATGTGCAGGGCATTTTGGTCAATATTTTCGGTGGCATCATGCGTTGCGACATTATCGCCGAAGGGGTGGTCGCGGCGGCCAAGGAAGTCAGCCTGCATGTGCCCTTGGTGGTCCGCCTGGAGGGCACCAATGTCGAGCTCGGTAAAAAGATTTTGGCCGATAGCGGATTGCCGATCACCTCGGCCGAGAATCTGCGCGACGCCGCCGAGAAAATTGTCACCGCGGTGAAGGAGGCGGCGTGATGTCAGTCTTGGTTGGAAAACACACCAAAGTCATTTGCCAGGGCATTACCGGAAGCCAAGGCAGCTTCCACTCCGAACAGGCAATCGCCTATGGCACCGCCATGGTCGGGGGAGTGACGCCGGGCAAGGGGGGGCAAACCCATCTCGACCTGCCGGTGTTCGACACGGTCCATGAGGCGGTCGCCACGACCGGCGCCAACGCCTCGGTGATTTACGTGCCGCCGCCCTTCGCCGCCGACTCGATCCTTGAGGCGATTGACGCCGAAGTGCCGCTGGTGGTGTGCATCACCGAAGGTATCCCGGTGCTCGACATGGTGCGGGTCAAGCGCGCGTTGAGTGGCTCGGCGACACGCTTGATCGGCCCCAACTGCCCAGGCGTGATCACCCCCGACGAATGTAAGATCGGCATTATGCCGGGCCATATCCATCGTCGCGGCAAGGTCGGTATCGTGTCGCGTTCCGGCACCTTGACTTATGAGGCGGTGGCCCAAACCACCGCCGCCGGACTGGGTCAGTCGACCTGCATTGGGATCGGCGGCGACCCGGTCAACGGCACCAATTTCATCGACTGCCTGGATATGTTTTTGGGCGACCCGGAGACCGAGGCGATCATCATGATTGGCGAGATCGGCGGCAGCGCCGAGGAGGAAGCGGCCGAGTTTTACAAGGCTTCCAAGGTTAAAAAGCCGATGGTCGGTTTCATCGCCGGGGTCACCGCCCCACCGGGCAAACGCATGGGCCACGCTGGCGCGATCATTTCCGGCGGCCAAGGCACCGCCGAGTCCAAACAGGAAGCGATGCGCGCCGCCGGCATGCGGGTGGCGGATTCGCCGGCCGGCTTGGGCGAGGCGATGGTCGCGGCGCTGGCGGGTTAAGAGCCGCCGGCTCGTCGCCGGGCGCGCGGCGCGACAATTGGCCCGCGCCGCCAACCAGCCGGAAGCCGACCGACCGCGAATGGTGACTTGCAGCCCGCGCGCAATGCGTTAACGTATTCGGCGGGGATAACGGCGGCGGCGCGGGAAGGCGCCGCAAAATGGCAGGAACGGGCGTGTCCGGGTACCGCCCGCGGTGAGGCACTGGGGCATGGCGACGGAAATCGATACGAGCTTTCTTTCAGGCGCGAACGCGCCGTTTATTGCCGAACTCTACGCGCGCTATCTGGATAATCCGGGTCTGGTCGACGACAGTTGGCGGGGCCATTTCGATAGCCTACAGGATGAGATCGACACGATCCGCGCCGAGGTCAGCGGGCCGAGCTGGGCACGGCACCGCACGCGCGTGCTGGGCCAGAGCGCGGACGAGGGTGGCGCCGCGCCGCGCCCGGCGGCGGCGACCGATGCCGACACCATTCGTGCCGCCACCTTGGACTCCCTGCGCGCGATCATGCTGATCCGTGCCTATCGTATTCGCGGGCATTTGCACGCCAATCTCGACCCCTTGGCGCTGCATGAGCCGATCCCCCATCCCGAGCTCGACCCCGCGAGCTATGGTTTCACCGAGGACGATTGGGACCGCCCGATCTTCATCGACAATGTTCTTGGGTTGGAAAGCGCCACCCTGCGCCAAATCATGGAGGTGCTCAGGGCGACCTATTGCGGCACCATCGGCGTGGAGTTCATGCATATTCAGGACCCGGCGCAAAAATCCTGGATTCAGCGGCGCATTGAGGAAATCCGCAACCAGACCGATTTCACCGAGCGCGGCAAGGTGACCATTCTGGAGCGCCTGACCGAGGCCGAGAATTTCGAGAAATTTCTAGGCGTCAAATATGTCGGTACCAAGCGGTTCGGGTTGGATGGCTGCGAGTCGGTGATCCCGGCCCTTGAGCAGATCGTCAAGCGCGGCAGCCAATTGGGCCTTGAGGAATGTGTCATCGGCATGGCCCACCGCGGCCGCTTGAACGTGCTGTGCAACTTCATGAGCAAGCCGTTTCGCGCGATCATTTCGGAGTTTCTCGGCAACCCCTCAAACCCGGAGGACGTCGGCGGCTCGGGCGACGTGAAATATCACATGGGGGTGTCGGCCGATCGGGAATTCGACGGCCATTCGGTGCATTTGACCCTTAACGCCAACCCCTCTCATCTCGAGGTGGTCAACCCGGTGGTGATCGGCCGGGTGCGCGCCAAACAGGGCCAACGCGACGACCATGAGCGACGCAAGGTGATGGGTCTGGTGATCCATGGCGACGCCGCCTTCGCCGGCCAAGGGATCGTCGCCGAAACCTTCGATTTTTCGGCCCTCATTGGTTACCAAACCGGGGGCACCCTGCACGTCATTATCAACAACCAAATCGGCTTCACGACGGCGCCTAAGTTCTCCCGCTCCGGTCCTTATTCGACGGATGTGGCGAAAATGGTCATGGCGCCGATTTTCCACGTTAACGCCGACGACCCCGAAGCGGTGGTCCATGTCGCCCGCATCGCCACCGAGTTTCGCCAGGAGTTCGGGGTCGATGTGGTGATCGATATCATCGGCTATCGTCGCTTTGGCCATAACGAGGGTGACGAGCCGATGTTCACCCAGCCGGTGATGTACGAAAAAATCAAGCGTCACCCGACAACGCGGACCTTGTACGCGCAAAAACTGGTCGGCGCCGGCTTGCTCAGCGAGGCGCAGGCGCAAGCGATCCAGGACGACCATAACGCGCTGCTTAGTCGCGAGTTCGAGGCCGGCCTGAGCTATAAGCCGAACAAGGCCGATTGGCTGGAAGGCAAGTGGCAAGGCATCACCGTCGCCCATGGCGACGACCGGCGCGGCCAAACCGCCATCGAGCTAGACACCCTGCGCGCCATCGGCGCGAAGTTGACCGAGGTGCCCGAGGGCTTCACGGTCAACAACAAGCTGGCGCGCACCTTGGAGCAAAAGAAAAAGATGCTGGCCAGCGGCGAGGGCTTCGATTGGGCGATGGCCGAGGCTTTGGCCTTCGGCTCTTTGGTCATCGAGGGCAACCTGGTGCGCTTGTCCGGCCAGGACAGCGGCCGCGGCACCTTCTCCCATCGCCATTCGGTGTGGATCGATCAGAAAACCGAAGAACGGCATATTCCGCTCAACCATTTACAGGCCGAACAAGCCCCCTATGAGGTGATTGACAGCCCGCTGTCGGAGGCTTCGGTGCTCGGCTTCGAATATGGTTTCAGCCAGGCCGAACCCAATGCCTTGATCATGTGGGAGGCCCAATTCGGTGATTTCGCCAATGGCGCTCAGGTGATCGTCGACCAATTCATCAGTTCGGGCGAGGCCAAATGGCTGCGCATGTCGGGCCTGGTGATGCTGTTGCCGCACGGCTACGAGGGCCAGGGGCCGGAGCATTCTTCGGCCCGGGTCGAACGGTATCTGCAGCTTTGCGCGGAAGACAACATGCAGGTCGTCAACTGCACCAGCCCGGCCAATTTCTTTCACGCCTTGCGCCGCCAATTACACCGCGATTTTCGCAAGCCGTTGATCGTTTTCACGCCCAAATCCCTGCTGCGCCACAAGCTCTGCGTGTCGACCATCGACGAGTTCGGCCCGGGGAGCTCGTTCCACCGGGTGATGCACGACAACGCCCAATTGTGCGCCGACAGCGATGTCAAACGCGTCATCTTGTGCAGCGGCAAGGTCTATTACGATCTTTACGAGGAGCGCGCCAAGCGCGGCGTGGACAATGTTTTCTTCCTGCGCCTGGAACAGCTTTATCCGTTCCCGACCGGCCCCTTGGTGGAGCAATTAAAACGCTTCCCCCACGCCGAGGTGGTGTGGTGTCAGGAAGAGCCGCAGAACCAGGGCCCCTGGCATTTCGTGGACCGTCGGATCGAGGAAGCGATGGCCAAGGCCGGCTGCCAGGCGACGCGACCGATCTACGTCGGTCGGCCCGAGGCGGCGTCGCCGGCGACCGGCAACGGCCAGCGCCATT
>NZLB01000093.1 GCA_002694075.1 Nisaea sp. | reverse complement strand
GTCCGCGCGCTTTTGGCCGAAATTTTGCCGCCCGAACGCCGTTTGCCCCTGGCGCCGCCGGCATGACCGAGGCCGCTTTTCCGACCCGGGCGATGGTCCTCGCCGCCGGCCGCGGCCAACGCATGCGGCCGCTGACCGACACCTGCCCCAAACCGCTTTTGCCGGTCGCCGGCCGGGCCATTCTCGACCATAGTTTGGACAAGTTGGCGGCTTTTGGTATCGAGGCGGTGGTGGTCAATTGCAGCTATCTCGGTGCGCAGATCATCGACCATTTGGTTGGCCGGGACGTGCCGCCGGTGATCCTATCGCCCGAAGACAGCCCGCTGGAAACCGGCGGCGGCGTGCGCAACGCCCTCGACCATCTGGGCGACGCACCGTTTTTCGTGATCAATGGTGACAGCTTGTGGATCGATGGGGTGAAGGACACCTTGCACCGCCTGGCCACCGCCTGGGACCCCGAACGGATGGATATCCAGCTTTTGATGCAGTCGATGGCGCGGGTTGTCGGGGAAACCGCGCGCGGCGATTTTCTGATGGATGGCGACGGCCGGCTTACCCGCCGCCCGGAACAGGAAATGGCCAGTTTCTGCTACACCGGCGTGTCCATCGTGCATCCGCGGGTTTTCGCCGATTGTCCGGACGGCGCCTTTTCCATGAACCTGCTTTATGATCGGGCCGAGGCGGCCGGCCGCTTGTTCGGTTGGGCCCATGACGGTCCGTGGTATCATTTGAGCAATCCGGATGATTTGACGCGGGCCGAGGCGATGTTCGCGCGCGGCCATCGTCTCGACACGCCGTATCTTTAAACGGCGCCGCGGCAAGGGGGCAGAATGGACGCCGCCGACGCGCATATTTTCACCATCCCGGCCGGCCATGGCTTTGTCGACGCCTTGGCCGCCGGCCTATGGCGACAAGCCGGTCACGACCCCTTGCGCCTGTCGCGGGCGACGGTCTTGCTGCCAACCCGGCGGTCGGTGCGCGCCTTGCGCGAGGCGTTTTTGCGCTTGGGCGATGGCCGGCCGATGTTGTTGCCGGCGATGCGCGCCCTCGGCGACGAGGACGATGGCGAGGTGGCGTTAAACGCTGGCCTGACCGACGATGACGTGACCGCGCCGATTGGCGTCTTGCAACGCCAATTCCTGCTTGCCCGCTTAATCGTCGAAATGGGGCGACCGGGTCCGGCCGCCGCGCCGATGGCATTCGACCAAGCCCTGCGCCTGGCCCAGGCGCTCGCCGACTTGATCGATCAAATCCATACCGAAGGCTTGGATTTCGCCGGTTTTGAAACCTTGGTGCCCGATGAACTGGCCGATCATTGGCAGGTGACACTGCGCTTCCTGGAAATTCTCACCGCCCACTGGCCGGCGATTTTGGCCGCCACCGGCAGTGTCGATCCGGCGGTGTGGCGCAACCGGGTGCTGGCCCGCCAGGCTGAAGCCTGGCGCCGGCAGCCGCCCGCCGACCCGGTGATTATCGCCGGTTCGACCGGGTCGATCCCAGCGACCGTTGGCTTGATGGCGGCGGTGTTGACGCTGCCCGCCGGCGCGGTGGTACTTCCGGGCCTGCCGGCCGATGTCGACGAGGCGACCTGGACCGCGATCAAGGCCGACCCGGCCCACCCGCACCATGGCATGGCCCAGCTTTTGGACCATTTGGGCGTGACCCCGGCGGCGGTGCGCCCATGGTCGGTGGATGGGTCGGTGGATGGCGCGCTGGACGACCCCGGGGGAGCCCCCACGCCCGCCCGCCGCGCCCGTATCCGACTGCTGCACGAGGCTTTGCGGCCGGCGGCGGTGACCGAGCGATGGCGCCGCTTGGCCGCGGACGCGCCGGAAATTGGTGCCGCCGCGCTGGATGGGCTGACCCGCATCGACTGCCCGGATGCGCGCGGCGAGGCCCTGGTGATCGCCCTCTGCCTGCGCGAAGCTTTGGAGACACCGGGCAAACGCGCCGCCGTCATTACCGCCGACCGGGGGTTGGCGCGCCGAATCAAATCGGAGCTGCGGCGCTGGGATATCGAAATCGACGACTCCGCCGGTGAGCCCTTGGCACGCGGCGAGAGCGGGTCTTTCCTTCGCTTGGTGGCCGATATGGTGCAGGCCGATCTGGCGCCAGTGGCGTTGTTGGCGGCGTTGAAACATCCACTCGCCGCCGGCGGGCAGGCGCCGGCGCGATTCAAACAACTGGTGCGCCAGGTCGAACGTTCGGTCCTGCGTGGCCCTCGGCCGGCGGCGGGAATTGCCGGTTTGCGAGCGCTGGCGGCGGCCGAGGGCGAGGATGGTCCGGTGCGGGCGTTGTTGGCGGCGTTGGCCGCGCCGGTGGCGGAATTTTCCGCCGCTCTGGCCGCCCCGGACACCGCCCTGCGCCAGGTTATTGAAGCTCATGTGACACTGGCCGAAGTACTGGCCGCCAGCGACGAGGAGAGCGGCGCCGACCGCCTGTGGCGCGGCGACGGCGGTGAGGCGGCGGCGGTTTTCATCGCTGAACTTCTGGATATCGCCGATGATTTGACGCCGTCGCCGGCCGCCTATGTGGCGATGTTCACAACCTTACTGGCCCAGCGGGTAGTGCGGCCACGCCATGACCGCCATCCGCGCCTGGCCCTATTGGGGCCGTTGGAGGCGCGCCTGCAATCCTATGACTTGGTGATCGTTGGCGGCCTCAATGAAGGCAGCATGCCGCCGGACATCGGCGGCGATCCATGGATGAGCCGGCCCATGCGGCGGGCCTTTGGCCTGCCCGCCCTCGAGCGGCGGATCGGCTTGTCGGCCCATGACTTCCTCAGCGCCGCCGCCGCGCCCGAGGTGATTTTGACGCGGGCTCAGCGAGTCGACGGCTCGCCGACCGAGCCGTCGCGTTGGTTGCTGCGCCTGGACGCGGTGATTCAAGCCCTTCGGCTACCGCCGCTTGACCGCGACGCTTGGCTGTGGACGGCGTGGGCGGCGGCGCTCGATCAGCCGGGCGACAGCCAGCGCATCGCCCCGCCGGCGCCGTGTCCGCCGCAGGCGGCGCGACCGCGGCGCTACTCGGTGACCGAAATTGAGACCCTCCAGCGCGATCCCTACGCCATCTATGCCCGCCGGGTGCTGCGTTTGGCGCCCCTTGATCCCTTGGACGCCGATCCGGGGGCGGCCGACCGGGGGGTGATCATCCATGCGATTTTGGAGCGATTTTGCCGGGCTTATCCCGACCGTTTGCCCGATGACGCGCTGGCCCGTTTGTTGGCGCTCGGCGCCGAGGCTTTCGCCGAACTTCCCGACCGGCCCGGTATTTGGGCCTTTTGGTGGCCCCGCTTTGAACGGGTGGCGGCCTGGTTCGTCGAGGTTGAGGAAGCGCGCCGGGCCGACATCGCTCAGGTGTGGAGCGAGGTGAGTGGCGCCTTGACCTTGGATATCGCCGGCCGTGATTTCACTTTGACCACCAAAATTGACCGGATCGAGCGGGACCGCGATGGGCGTTTCAGAATCATCGACTATAAAACCGGGGCGGTGCCGACCGCCGCCATGGTTGGCCGCGGCCTGGCGCCGCAGTTGCCGTTGGAGGCGTTGATTCTGGCGGCCGGCGGGCTCGTCGATGTGCCCGCGGGACGTGTCGCGGAACTTGGTTATTGGCGCTTGTCGGGGTTGCAGCCGGCCGGTGAGATGCGGGACCTGGAGGCGCCGGACCGCCTGATCGCCGAGGCCGAAGCCGGTGTGCGGGCCCTGCTCACCACCTTTGACGACCCGGCGACACCGTTTTTGTCGCTCCCCAATCCGGCGGTGGCGCCGCGTTTTGGCGATTATTGGCATTTGGCGCGGGTCAAAGAATGGGGGCTTGGCGAATGAGCGCAAACACGCCTAGCCATCTCGCCCCGGACCCGGTGGTGCAGGCCGACCGCGCCCAACGGCGGGCCGCCGCCGCCGACCGCTCGGCGTGGGTGGCGGCCTCGGCCGGCTCAGGCAAGACCAAGGTCCTGACCGACCGTGTGCTATCGTTATTGCTGGCCGGTGGCGATCCCGGCCGCATTTTATGTCTGACCTTCACCAAGGCGGCGGCGGCCGAAATGGCGGTGCGGGTCACCGCCCGTTTGGCCAAATGGGCGGTGACCGACGAGGCGGCGCTGCACGACGCTTTGGCACAGTTGCTTGGCCGGCAAGCCCACCAGGACGAATTGCTGCGTGCGCGCCGTCTGTTCGCGAGGGTCTTGGACGTGCCCGGCGGGATGAAAATCCAAACCGTCCACGGGTTCTGCCAGTCGGTGCTGCGGCGCTTTCCTCTGGAGGCCGGGATCTCGCCTCAATTTGAGGTGCTTGACCCGCTCAGCGCGGCCGAGCTGGCGGCGACGGCCAGCGCCCAAGTACTGACCCGCGCGCGCGCCGCCGCCGCCGCCGACGCGCCATTGGCGGCGGCCTTGGCGGTGGTCAACGATGGCACCTCGGAAACCGTGTTCGGCGATTTGGTCGGCGATTTGGTCAACGCGCGGGCGCGGGTTGAGGCCATGCTCGAGCATTTTGGGAATGTGACCGGGGCGATTGCCGCGCTTTATCGTCATATCGGCGCCGACCCCGAGGTAACCCCGGCGCAAGCGCGGGCGGCCCTGGCGAGCGGTGGGGCGGACGCCGATTTGCGCCTGCTGGCGGCGGCCTGGGCCGGCGGCAGCGCCAGCGAACAAGATCGCGGCGCCAGCCTGACGGCGTGGTTGGCCACGCCGCCGGCGGCGCGGACCGCGGCTTATGACGGTTATCGCGGCCTGTTCCTGACCACTAAGGGGCAAGTGCGAAAATCGCTGGTCACCAAAGCCACCGCCGAAGCCCATCCAGGCGCCTTGGCCGTGGCCGAGGCCGAGGCCGACCGCCTGGTCGCCGGCGAGGCGCGTTTCAGAGCCGCGGTGGTCGCCCGCGCCAGCGCCGCGGTGACAACCCTGGGCGCGGCCATGCTGACCGCTTATGAGCGGGCCAAACAGGCCCGCGATTGGCTGGATTACGAGGATTTGATTTTACGGACCCGACGGCTGTTGATGGCGCCGGGCGGGCCATCCTGGGTGCTCTATAAACTGGATGGCGGGATCGATCATATCCTGGTTGACGAGGCCCAAGACACCAACCCCGCGCAATGGCAGGTAATCGCCAAACTGGCCGAAGGGTTTTTTGACGCATCGGCAGGGATGGGCGCCCGCTCGGTCTTCGCGGTCGGCGATATCAAACAGTCGATTTTCAGTTTCCAAGGCGCCGATCCGGCCGGTTTCACCGCCATGCGGCGCCATTTCGCCAACGCCGTCGGCGGCGCCGGTGGGCAGTGGGACGACGTTCCAATGAACGTTTCCTTCCGTTCGGCGCCGGCGATTTTGGCGGCGGTGGACGCGGTGTTCGCGGATCCGGAAATGGCCGCCGCGGTCGGCGAGGAAGTGCCGATCCGCCACGTCTCGGCGCGCCCATCGGTGCCCGGATCGGTCGAGTTATGGGCGCCGGTGACTGTCGGCGACGAGGATGCGGCGGCCATTTGGGCGCCGCCTGACCGCCAAATCGCGCAGGATGACCCGCGCCACATCCTGGCCGAACGGATCGCCGGCCAGGTCCGCCAATGGCTCGACGACGGCACCGCCCTGGCCAGCGGTGAACGGCCCATCGAAGCCGGCGATGTGATGGTGTTGGTCCGCCGCCGCGACGCCTTGGTGGAGGCCTTGGCGCGCGCTTTCAAACGCCAAGGCATCCCCGTCGCCGGCGTCGATCGGATGATTTTGACCGATCAATTGGCGGTCATGGATTTGATCAAGCTGGGTGAGTTTTTGCTTTTGCCTGAGGATGATTTGACCTTGGCGACGGTTCTGAAAAGCCCGTTGATTGGCCTGGATGAGGCGGATCTTTTTGAATTGGCCCATGATCGGGGCGGCGCCGGTCTGTGGCGCGCGTTGCGCCGCCGCGCCCATGAGCGCCCCGGCTGGGTGCGAGCCGACGCGCAATTGCTGGCCTGGTTGGACCGCGCCGACCGCACACCGCCCCATGAATTGTTCGCCGGGATACTGGCCGAGGGGGGGTGGCACGCCATTATCGGCCGTTTGGGACCGGACGCGGTCGACCCCCTTGACGAGTTTTTGTCTCAGGCGCTGGCCTATGAGCAAACCCATGTCCCCTCGCTGCAAGGGTTTTTGCATTGGTTGGCGGCCGCCGAGTTTGAGGTGAAACGCGATCTGGAGGGCGCCGGCGGCGGCCAAGTGCGGATCATGACCGCGCACGGCGCCAAGGGCCTGCAGGCGCCGATTGTATTTTTGCCGGATACGCTGCAGGTGCCGAAATCGACGCCGCGGCTGCTGTGGGACACCGATGCGGCGGGCGCGCCGCTGTTGTTGTGGCCGCCGCGTAGCGGCGATGACGATCGTCGGGCCGGGACCTGTCGGGCGGCCGCGCGGGCGGCGCAATTGGCGGAATATAGACGCCTGTTGTATGTCGCGATGACACGCGCCGAAGACCATTTGATCGTTTGTGGCTGGCATGGTCGCCAGCGCCCCGCCGAGAACTGGTATGAGGCGGTGGCGGCTGGGCTGGCGCGGGCGGGCGCGGCCGCTTTGGAGGCCGATGAAACCACCCCCGCGCCAACGATCCTCAAATTGACCGATGGACCGCCGCCAACCGCGACCGACACTGTGGCGCCACCGGTCGTCGAAGCACCACCGCCGCCGCCCCATTTCAGCGTGCCGCCGCCGCCCGAACGTTGGCCAAGCCGGCCGTTGACGCCCTCCGGCGCGCGCGCCGAGGCACCGGCGGTGCGCTCGCCGGTTGACGCCGCCGGCGGCGACCGTTTCGCCCGGGGATTGTTAATTCACCGGCTCTTGCAAGTTCTGCCCGAGGTCGCGCCGCCGCGCCGCGCCGCCGTCGGCGCCGCCATGTTGGCGCGGCCGGTCCATGGTCTGGCGGCGGCCGAACAGGCGGCTTATTTGGCCGAGGTGATGGCGATTCTCGATGATCCGGCCTATGCCGCCTTTTTCGGTCCACACGCCCGCGCCGAGGTGCCGATTGTCGGGCAAATCGGCGATGGCGACGCGGCGGTGGTGGTGAGCGGCCAAATCGACCGGTTGGCGGTTCTGCCGGATCGGGTGGCGATTATCGACTATAAAACCAATCGGCCGCCGCCGGCCGACGTCACCGGCGTGGCACCGGCCTACCTCGATCAGTTGCGCGGTTACCGTGATCTGGTCGCCCGGCTTTATCCCGACCGGCCGGTGGAATGCTATCTGGTGTGGACCGATGGGCCGCGCCTGATGCGCGTGAGCGACGCGATTCTCGACAATGGCGCGATGTGATCCGTGCGATTTTGGCACGGCGCCTTTGTAAAACCATGGCTTTTCCAAGCCACCTTGACGCCCCATATAGCCATTTCTACAGTGAGCCCTTGGCCACCCGGGCAAAGGTCCTGGCGGTCCCAAAAATGATAATGGGAGTTTTAAATGTCGACAGTCGCTGTGAGTGATGACAGTTTTTCGACCGACGTGCTGCAGTCTTCCCAGCCGGTACTGGTCGACTTTTGGGCCGAGTGGTGCGGCCCGTGCAAAACTATCGCGCCCGCGCTCGAGGAAATCGCCGGCGAGATGGACGGCCAAGTCACCGTCGCCAAGCTGAATATCGACGATAACCCCAAGGTGCCGCAGCAATATGGTGTGCGGGGCATTCCCACCTTAATGCTGTTCAAAGATGGCGAGGTGACGGCCACCAAAATCGGCGCTTTGCCGAAGGGCCAGTTGAAAGACTGGGTCGAATCCGTTTTGTGACGCTTTTTCAGGCGCGATCTCAGAAACGCCGCCCCTTGGGGCGGCGTTTTTTCATGCCCGCGCTTAGCTGTTTTCGGCCAGCACATGGCCGGCCAGATAGAGCGAGCCGCAGATCAAAACCCGTGCCCGCGGATGGGTGTCCACGAGGCTTCGCACGGCCGTTGACACGTCCGTGGTGGCCGCGGCGGCGATGCCGGCGGCGGCGAGGCGCGCGGCGATCTCGGCCGCCTCAAGGGCGTTTTCCTGACCTGGAATGGTGACCGTCCGGACCGCCAGGTTTAGGCCCGTCAGGGCGGCGAAGAAATCTTCTGGGCGATGGCTGTTCAAACTGCCATAGACCAGCACCACCGGCCGTTCCGGCGTCGCCGCCCGCCATTCTTGAATCTGCGCGGCCAGCACCGCCGCGCCGCCGGCGTTATGGCCGCCATCGAGCCAGACTTCCGCGCCCGCCGGCAAGCCCGCGGTGAGAGGCCCGTGGGACAGTTTTTGTAATCGTCCGGGCCAGCGCACCGTCGCCAGCGCCTCCGCCACGGCGGCGGGGCGAAGGTCGAAGCGTGGCCGGTGGCCGGCCGGTAACGCGTTGACCACATGGGCGGCGGCGAGGGCGGCGCCGGCGTTGAGATATTGGTGGCCGCCGGCCAGCGCCGGTGCCGGTAAATCATAGATCTGGTCACGCCAGGTGAACTGAAAGCCGCCGCGAATTACCGTCGAGGAGGCGGCCGCCACCGCCCATTCCGCGCCATGCCGGAAGAGCGGAGCGCCAAGTTTCGCGGCTTCGGCGGCGATGACGCGCGCCGCCGCCGGCGGTTGTGGGCCAATCACCGCCGGCACGCCTGGGCGCAGAATGCCGGCCTTGGCGTCGGCAATGGTGGCCAGGTCATCGCCCAAAAAGCGCTGATGATCGATCGAGATCGGGGTGATCACATGGGCCATCGGGCGGGCCAGGACATTGGTCGAATCCAAGCGGCCGCCGAGCCCGGTCTCGAGGATCAATAGATCGGCCGGGGTGTCGGCGAAAGCGGTCAGGGCGGCGGCTGTGGTGATTTCAAAAAAAGTAATCGCGGCGCCGTCATTGGCCCGCTCGGCGCGGTCTAGAATTTCGCTAAGGGCGTCGTCGTCAATGGCCTGTCCGGCCAATTCAATGCGTTCGTTGAAACGGATCAGATGGGGCGAAATATAAGCGTGGACGCGCAGGCCGGCGATCTCGCCAAGGGCCCGCAGAAAAGCCAAGGTCGAGCCCTTGCCATTGGTCCCAGCGATGTGAATGGTTGGCGGCAAGCGCCGTTCAGGGTGGTCCAGGGCCGCCAAAATCCGCCACATGCGGTCCAGGGTCAGATCGATCAGCTTGGGATGCAGGCCCAGCAGGCGCTGTAATTGCCGGTCGGGCCGACGGTCGCCAGCGATCACGGCGCCGGCACGCTTTCGCCGTCGCTGTCGCTTGGTCGCGGCAGGGAGATGGTTGCGTCGGTCGCCGGCCGCCCCCCCAGCAAGGCGATTAAGCGGATCAAGGTTTCGCGTAACGCCGCGCGATGCACGACCATGTCGACCATGCCATGGTCGCGCAGGTATTCGGCGCGTTGGAAGCCGTCCGGCAAATCTTCGCGAATGGTTTCCTTAATCACCCGTTGGCCGGCGAAGCCGATGATCGCGCCCGGCTCGGCCAAGTGTATGTCACCGAGCATCGCGAACGAGGCGGTCACCCCGCCGGTGGTCGGATTGGTCAGGACCACGATGAACGGCAGGCCGGCCTCCCGCACGGTGGCGACGGCCAGAACCGTGCGCGGCATCTGCATCAGCGAGAGGATGCCTTCCTGCATGCGCGCGCCGCCCGAGGCCGGCAGGGCGATCAATGGCGCGTTTTTGGCCGCCGCCAGATCTGCGGCGTGAAGCAAGGCGTCGCCGACGGCGGTCCCCATGGAGCCGCCCATGAAGCCGAAATCAAACACCGCCACGACCGCCGGCTGGCCGCCCATGTCGCCCTCGGCGACGATGATCGCGTCGGTGCGTTTGGTTTTCGTTTGGGCCTCTTTCAAACGCTCGGTGTAGCGCTTGCGGTCGCGAAACTTGAGGGGATCGACCGGGGGCGCCTTCAACGTCGCGGTTTCGTAGGCCCCGTCATCGAACAGCAAGGCCAAGCGGCGGGTGGCCTCAATCGGCATATGGTGCTGGCAATGCGGGCAAACATTAAGATTTTGGTCCAGCTCACGGTGGAAAATCATCTGCTCGCAGGCCGGGCATTTATGCCACAAATTGTCCGGCACCTCGCGCGTCTGCACGAGGGCTTTGATTTTCGGCAGGACAGCGTTGGTGAGCCAGTTCATGGGATGTGGTTCCAGACCTTGGATCGGGGTGTGGCGGCGGGACTAGACGCGTCCGCCGCGCACGCCGGCGGCCAACTCGCCAACAAATGACAAAACCCCGTCAACGGTGGCCACCGTCGCCTGGCCCTCGGCGTCCAAGCTGTCGCGAATGCGTTCGACCACCGCCGAACCGACAATCGCCGCGTCGGCGACCGAGGCGATGGCCCTGACGTCTTCGGGGGTTTTGATGCCGAACCCGACGGCGACCGGCAGATCGGTATGGTTTTTTAGGCGTTTGACAGCGGCGGCGGCGAGGTCGCGCGGCACTGTTTGGGTGCCGGTGATGCCGGTGATCGAGACATAATAGACAAAACCGGCGGTGTTCACCAAAACCGCCGGCAGGCGGCCGTCATGGGTGGTCGGCGTCGTCAAGCGCACGAAAGGTAGGTTTTTGGCGCGTGCCGGCAAGCAGAGCTCGGCATCTTCCTCCGGCGGCAGGTCGACCACGATCAAGCCGTCGGCGCCAGCTGCGATGGCCTCGTCCAAAAAGGCCTCGACGCCATAGCTGTAGATCGGGTTGTAATAACCCATCAACACCACCGGCGTGTCCGCATCGCCGGCGCGAAAAGTGCGCAGCATGTCCAAGGTGCTGGCCAGGGTCGCGCCCGCCTTCAGCGCCCGCAGGCTAGAGGCCTGGATCGACGGGCCATCGGCCATCGGGTCGGAGAACGGCATGCCGAATTCGATCATGTCGGCGCCGGCGGACGGCAAGCCGGCGAGGATCTTTTGGCCGGTCTCTCGGTCGGGGTCGCCGGCGGTCACAAAGATTCCCAAGCCGCCGCGCCCTTCTTGGCGAAGGGCGGCGAACATGCGGTCGAGCCGGGCGTGACCGTAGCTCATGGGGCCAGCAAGCCCATGTCTTCAAGGCGCGGCAACACGGCCTCCAGATCTTTGTCGCCGCGACCGCACATATTCATCACGACGATGTGGTCGGGCGGCAAATCGGGCAGGATTTTACCGGCGTAGGCCAGTGCGTGACTGGGCTCGAGGGCGGGAATAATACCCTCCAGGCGCGAACAGAGCGCGAAGGCCTCCAGCGCCTCGGTGTCGGTGGCGCTTTCATAGCGCACCCGGCCGGACTCATGCAGCCAGGCATGCTCCGGGCCGATCCCGGGGTAGTCCAAACCGGCGGAAATCGAATGCGCCTCGGCGATCTGGCCATCGTCATCCTGTAGCAAATAGGTCCGGTTGCCATGCAGCACGCCGGGTCGGCCGCCGGTCAGGGAGGCGGCGTGGGCGCCGCTGTCGAGGCCGTGGCCGGCCGCCTCGACGCCAATGATCTCGACGCTTTCATCGTCCAAGAAGGGATGGAACAAACCCATCGCGTTGGAACCGCCGCCGATGCAAGCGATCAAGGTGTCGGGCAGGCGGCCCGGCCCCTCGAATTCTTCCAATTGCCAGCGTAGTTCCTCGCCGATCACCGATTGGAAATCACGCACCATGGCGGGATAGGGGTGCGGGCCGGCGACCGTGCCGATGATGTAGAAATGGGTTTCGGCCTTGGCCACCCAGGTTCGCAACGCCTCGTTCATGGCGTCTTTCAGGGTGCCCGACCCGGAGGTCACCGGCACCACCGTGGCGCCCAGCAAGCGCATCCGGTCGACATTGGGTTTTTGCCGGCGCACATCCTCGGCGCCCATGTAAACCTCGCATTCCATGCCAAACAAGGCGCAGGCGGTGGCCGTCGCCACACCATGCTGGCCGGCGCCGGTTTCGGCGATGATTTTGGTTTTGCCCATGCGCCGGGCAAGCAGGGCCTGGCCCATCACATTGTTGATTTTGTGGGCGCCGGTATGGTTCAGCTCGTCGCGCTTCAGATACAGCTTGGCACCGCCATAGTGGGCGCTCAGACGGGCGGCCAGGAAGAGCGGGCTGGGCCGGCCGATGTAATGCTGTTTGTAGTATTCGAACTCGTCGATAAAAGCGGAGTCCTGCTTGGCGGCGGTGTAGGCTTTCTCCACCTCAAGGACCAGTGGCATCAGCGTTTCGGCGACAAAGCGCCCGCCGAATATTCCGAAATGTCCGCCCTCGTCGGGGCCATTGCGATAAGTGTTGAGGGCTGTGCTCATGGGCTTTGCATCCGGCTAATCTCGGCGCCGGAGCGGGGCTAGGGCACACCCGCCGCGGCGCCGGCATAATGGTCACGATCGCCAGCGCGCGCAAGCGCGGCGGCTATTTCACCATTTCGGTGTCTTTGGCGGAAGGTTTCGGGCCACGCTGCGGCGGGTCGACAATGTCGAAGGCCAATTTGCCTTCGGCGACCTTGACCTTGACCACCCCACCGCGGGTCAGGCGGCCGAACAGCAATTCCTCGGCCAACGGCTTTTTGATGTGCTCCTGAATCACACGGGCCAGGGGACGGGCGCCGTAAAGCTTGTCATAGCCTTTGTCGCTCAACCACTTACGCGCCGGCGCCGATAGCTCGAAGGTGACATGTCGGTCGGCCAGCTGGGCCTCCAACTGCATGATGAACTTGTCGACCACCCGGGCGATGATTTCCGGGCCCAGGTTTTTGAACGGAATAATCGCATCCAGGCGGTTGCGGAACTCCGGAGTGAACATGCGGTTGATGGCGTCGGTGTCGTCGCCTTCGCGGGTGGTGCGGCCAAAGCCGATAGCTTCCTTGGCCAAGTCGGCGGCGCCCGCGTTGGTGGTCATGATTAAGATGACATTGCGGAAATCAACCGATTTGCCATTGTGATCGGTGAGTTTGCCGTGGTCCATGATCTGCAGCAGGATGTTGAACAGATCGGGATGGGCTTTTTCGATTTCATCGAGTAACAGCACGCAATGGGGGTGCTGATCGACGCTGTCGGTGAGCAAGCCGCCCTGGTCGAACCCGACATAGCCCGGCGGTGCGCCGATCAGGCGGGACACGCTATGCCGTTCCATGTATTCCGACATGTCGAAGCGCACCAATTCGATGCCAAGAGTATTGGCCAATTGGCGCGCGACCTCGGTTTTGCCGACGCCGGTTGGGCCGGAAAACAGGTAATTGCCAATCGGCTTTTCCGGTTCCCGCAGACCGGCGCGCGATAGCTTGATGGCGCTGGCCAGAGATTCGATCGCCGGATTCTGCCCAAACACCACGGTTTTCAGGTCACGTTCCAAATTGGCCAGCACGGTTTTGTCGTCCGTCGACACGGTTTTCGGTGGAATGCGCGCGATTTTGGCGATCACCGCCTCCACCTCTTTGACGCCGATGGTTTTACGGCGCTTAGCCTCCGGCACCAGCATTTGCGCCGCCCCCACCTCGTCGATCACGTCGATGGCCTTATCCGGCAATTTGCGGTCGCCAATGTAGCGGGCGGCCAGTTCGACCGCGGATTTCAGCGCTTCATTGGTGTAGCGCACCTTGTGATGGTCTTCGTAATAGGGCTTCAGACCCTTCAAAATCTTAATGGCGTCTTCAATCGACGGTTCGTTAACGTCGATTTTCTGGAACCGCCGGGCGAGCGCCCGGTCCTTTTCGAAATGGCCGCGATATTCCTTGTAGGTGGTCGACCCCATACAGCGCAGACCCCCGCTCTGCAGCGCCGGTTTAAGCAAGTTGGAGGCGTCCATGGCGCCGCCCGAAGTGGCGCCGGCGCCGATCACGGTGTGGATTTCGTCGATAAATAAAATAATATTGGGGTCACGTTCAATCTCGGAAATGACCGCTTTCAAGCGTTCTTCGAAATCGCCGCGGTAGCGCGTCCCGGCCAGCAGGGCGCCCATGTCGAGGGCCTGGATATTGGCCTCGGACAGAACCTCGGGCACATCGCCATCGACGATCCGTTTCGCCAGTCCCTCGGCGATGGCGGTTTTGCCGACCCCCGGGTCGCCCACGTAGAGCGGGTTGTTCTTGGTCCGCCGGCAAAGGATTTGAATGGTCCGATCGACCTCGAAGGCGCGGCCGATCAGGGGGTCGATTTTACCCTCGCCAGCCTTTTTGTTGAGATCGACGCAATAGGCGGCGAGCGCGTCGGAACCGCTTTTGTTGTTGGCTTCCTCGCTCTCGGCCTCTTCCTCGGCGCCGGTCACCGGGCGCGCGGTTTCCTGACCGGGCACTTTGGCGATGCCATGGGAGATGAAGTTGACCGCGTCGAAGCGCGACATGTCCTGTTCCTGCAGGTAGAACACGGCATGGCTTTCGCGTTCGGAAAACAGCGCGACAAGCACATTGGCGCCCGTCACCTCGGCCCGCCCAGAGGATTGCACGTGGATGACGGCGCGTTGGATGACGCGCTGGAAACCGGCCGTCGGTTTGGCCTCGTCGTGTTCATCGCCAACCAAGTTCGACAATTCCAAGGTGATGTAGTTACGCAGATCGCCGCGCAAACGCTCAAGATCGACGCCGCAGGCGCGCAGCACGGCGATGGCGTCCTGATCTTCGGTCAGGGCGAACAGCAAGTGTTCGAGGGTGGCGTATTCATGGTGCAGTTCGTTGGCGTGGTCCAACGCCTGATGCAATGTATTCTCGAGGGTTTTTGACAACATGGCTTCACGCCTTCTCCAAGGTACATTGCAAAGGATGTTGGTGCTGACGAGCAAAATCCATGACTTGGGTGACTTTGGTTTCCGCGACTTCGTAGGTGAAGACACCGCAAACGCCGACCCCCTTTTGGTGGACATGCAGCATGATTTGCGTGGCTTTTTCCTGGTTCATCGCGAAAAACGCCTGCAGGACATGGACGACGAACTCCATCGGCGTGTAATCGTCGTTAAGCATCAGCACCTTGTACATTGACGGCTTTTTGGTTTTTGGCCGCGTTTTGAGCGCGATGCCGGTTTTACCGTCGTTGTCGGAGCCGTTTTCCTGATCGTTATCCGTCATATGAAACCGTCCATGCGTCCAGCCCGGAGCGACCGCGCATCCGACACCGTGACATCATATGAGGATTTTGACGCGGTCGAAAAGACCCCGCGGCGCGATTTCTGATGAAATCGCGCCTGCGCGGCCGGGTGCGCGCGGAACGCGCAGAAGCGGACCGTCCTCAAGCGACGATCGATTGCCGCCAGCGCGTCAAGGTTTGGTCGTAATGCGCGACCACGGGGGCACTGGCCGCACCCGCCGCTTTCACGCTGATCTCGGTGAGCTTGGTGGTCTCAGTGACCAAAGCCTCAAGACCGCGGGTGGTGTAATCGCGTTGCAGTTCAATCGCTTCGTTGAAGCTTTTGGCGCGCAACAGATCCTTGCCAATGGCGAAGCCGGTCTCGACCGAGCCGCGATAAAATGTCGACCAGGCCGCGCTCACTTCCTCGGCCCCTTGTCCCAGCAAAGACATCGCCGTCAGCCAGGTGGTCATGGTCGCCTGGCCGTCGCGCATTAATGCGTCGAAGCCGCCCGGTGCCGCCATCGTTGGCGCCAAGGCGGCCGGTGTCGGCGCGGGTTTGGGGGCAGCCACGCCAGCCGGCGTTTTAGGGGCGGATTTGGCGCCACCCACGGGCGCCGACTTTTTTGCCGCGGCGGCGGGCTTGACGCTCTTCGAGGTTTCGGATGGGGCGGCCGCTTTGGGGGCGTCCGATTTGGCGTTCGCGGNGGGTTTTTTCGTGGCCATGTCATGGCTCCTTGTTCAAACGCTTTTGTTGCGGTGCGACTTTGAAAATATCCGNTAATTCCGTGTACTGTCAATTAAATTGCTGCAGCGCAATAAAATCNGTCTGAAATNCGGCGGTTTTAAGGCGCCCTCAAATACACATGCTTTTTTTATCTTTTTTCAGTTGGTTATGGACATAAATTGATCTAAATTATAAGATACTGTTGTCTTGGCATTCGACGAGAGTGTGGCATGGAGCGCAAGCGGTCGCGACGGCAGCTGGTGGGGCGGCGGATGATGGTTCGCGCACTGGCTTTGTTGACGGTGACGTTGGCTTTCGCCGTGGCCGCGCCGACCGGTTGGGCGGCGCCCAAATACGCCGCCGTCGTGATTAACGCCGATAACGGTCGGGTGTTGCATGCCCGGAGCGCCGGGCAACGCCGTTATCCCGCCTCGCTGACCAAAATCATGACCTTGTATATGATTTTCGAGGACCTTCGCGCCGGGAAAATCACCTTGAAGACGCGGTTGAAGGTGTCGGCCCGCGCCAGCCGCCAACCGCCGTCGAAATTGGGCCTGCGGCGCGGCGACACGATCACTGTCAAGCAAGCCATTTTGGCTCTGGTCACTAAATCGGCCAATGACGTCGCCACCACGGTGGCTGAGAATTTGAGCGGCAGTGAAGCGGCCTTCGCACGCCGGATGACGCGCCGCGCGCAAAGCTTGGGCATGCGGCGAACGCATTTTCGCAACGCTTCTGGCTTGCCCCATCGCCGGCAAGTCACCACCGCCAATGACATGGCGACCTTGGCCGTCGCCATTCAGCGGCAGTTTCCGCGTTATTTTGGTTATTTCAAGACCCGTAGTTTCCGGTTCAAAGGGCGCGTTTACCGCAATCATAACCGGTTGCTGGGCCGCTATCGCGGGGTCAACGGCATTAAAACAGGCTATATTCGCGCCGCCGGCTTTAACCTGGTTTCCTCGGTCGAGCGCGATGGTAAGCGCTTAATCGGTGTGGTGTTCGGTGGCCGCAGCGGTCCCAGCCGCGATCGCCAGATGGTCCGCCTGTTGGACAAGGGGTATAAGCGTTTGCGCATCTTGGCGGCGGTGAAGCCGCCGCCGCGGCCACGTCCCCGGCCGACGCTTACCGCCCTGGCGGCGCCGGCGCCGGTGGTGCCGGTAGCCAGCGCGGCGACGCCTTGGGGCATTCAAGTGGGGGCCTATGCCAATGCCGGGCCGGCGACGCGAGCAACCGAAGTGGTGCGCGATCGCTTACCCGATTTGCTGCGCCGGGCGGTCACGCGTGTTGAAGGCGTGACGCGCGGTCAAGCGGTGATTTATCGCGCCCGCCTGGTTGGCCTCAGCGAGGTTTCGGCCCGGCGCGCCTGCTCGCTGCTCAGGGCCGAGGGCTTGGCCTGCGTGCCGGTGCCCGGCGCGCTGCCGACGGAAATGTCCGGCTAGGACGTCGCCGGTGGGATGTCCAAGGGAATGGTGACCGGCCCGTCATTGATCAACTCGACCTGCATATCGGCGCCGAAACGGCCGGTTGCCACCGGAATGCCCAAAGCCGCGATGGCGGCGCAGAAGGCGTCGTAAAGGCGGGCGCCCTCGTCCGGCGCGGCGGCGCCGATAAAGCTTGGCCGATTGCCTTTGGCGGTATTGGCCGCCAGGGTGAACTGGCTGACCACCAGGGCACTACCGCCAATATCGGTGATGGCTTTATTCATTTTTCCGGCGTCATCGGCGAAGATGCGCAGCTTGGCGGTTTTTTCGGCCAGGCGCTGAACGGCGTCATCGCCGTCACCGGCTTCCGCGCAATAAAGAATCATCAAACCGGCGCCAATCTCGCCGACAATGTCACCGTCGATGCGCACGCGCGCCTCCGAGACCCTTTGCAAAATCGCCTTCATCGCGTGCCCTCCTCCCGCTGAAAGCCGGCACTATAGGCCGGGCGGGGATGGCGGGCGAGGGTTTAGGCCAGGCGTGTTTGCGGCGCCAGGTCGGACCAAAACGCGATCAGCGGTTCGGTCATCGCCGCCCCCCGATAGCGCGCCACCGTCTCTTGTCCGGCCGCGCGCAACGATTTGACGCGGGCCGATTTGGGCTTGAGCGCGGCGGTGCGTTGCATGCTTTCGAAGATTTGGTCGGCGTCAGGGGCCTCGGCCCAAATGCCGTTGTCATCGGTGACGAACTCGGCCGGCCCGTCATACCCGGGAAAGCCGCAGGGAATGGTGCCGCAGGCCATCGCCTCCAAGGGGGGGAGGCCAAAACCCTCGTGGGCGCCGATGCACACCGCCATGGCGGCGCGCCGCAAGGTGGCGGCGATGAAAAATTCCGCCCGGTTCTCCAGATCGATCCATTGGAACCGCTCGGCCATGGTCTTGTCGGCGGCCACTTTCGCCTTCACGTCGGTGAGGACTTGCGGCCATTTACGCCCGGAACAGGCAATCACCGATTGGCCCAGTCGGTCGC